>NZ_JASUSU010000002.1:0-120985 GCF_030445905.1 Oceanotoga sp.
AGAGATGGAAATGATGAAAAAATTCATAAGAAATTATGGAAGATATGATATAAAAACTGTAAAAGATGAGTTTTATCCTAAAACTTGTGAAGAAATAGATTGGTTTATACAAGAGTATGGATTGAACCCAAAATTATGTGGTATATCTGTTTTTGCTTTTGATTTAAATGAAAGAAAAAAATTTTTAAATTTTATGAATGAAATGAAAGATAAATTAATCTAAATATAACATTTAATTTACCAATTAGAATTATTCGATCTTTTAAAAGAGATTAATTTATTTATCTATGAACTCCCCATTGATTAAGTATCTTAATGAGGGAGTTTTTATTATATATATATAAGTTCCAAGTTTAAAATGTTAATATTTTTATAAAAAGATAAAATTGTTTATTAATAGGGTTTTTAAAATTATTTTTGTTACTTGATAATCATATAAAAATGAGTATAATTTTATTATATATAAATATAAAATTAAAATTTTAATGGAGGGAGAATATGAAAAATAAATTTATAATAAATACCAAAAAAGAATTTGAAAATCTTATTTGGATGTCAAAAAATTTAAATAAAAAAGAAAAAATTATTTTCACAGTTTTATTTTTTGGTGCAGCTATTGTAATTGGAATTAATCTATATATTCCATTTATATATAAAGATTTGATTTTAAATTTAGAAAATAAAATGGCCTTAAATTTAATTTTATTGTTTGGAATACTCTACACTTCAAGTTTAATATTAAATTATATATTAGATTATATATCTTCTATACTTTCTTATAAAATAGAAAAATCTTATAAAGAAAAACTTTATAAAAAAATATTTTTATCAAAAGAAAAAACTATTAAAAAAGATGGAAGTTCATACTATTCAGAAATTATTTCAACGGATACACAAAGAGCTTCTCAATCATTAAACTTACAAAGTATAAACAGTTTATTTTCAATATTGATATCAATAACAGCGATAATAATATTATCTTTTATAGATATTGTATCTTCTTTTATTTCAATAATATATTTTATTATTTATATATATATCTTTTTGAGACCTTCTATGGAAAAAAATAAAGGTAAAATACCTGGATTTGAAGATTATAGTAATTTAATGGAAAGTTCGAGAAAATTAATTAGTTATGTTAATGATTCTTTGGAAGGAAGATTAGAAATAAAATCAACTTTATCACAAGACTATGAATTAGAAAAATTTGAAGAAAATTCGCAATCTATATATTTAGGATTTAAAAGAATTTGGACAAAAGAATTATCAAATTTTTTATTTCCTTTCAATTTTTTAGATTATATTTATTATTCAATGATATTTGTTTGGTTTTATATTTCTTATATTTTAAATAAAAGCATTGGTATTGATCAAATATTTTTTATATTAACTTATATAGGTATAATAAATTCTAATATAACTCCTTTTATGAATTATCTGTTCAAAAATAGAAACTTCTTTTCTCCTTCAATAATAAAAATTAAAGATATTTTTGAATTTAATGATGAAAGAGAAAATGAAGAAGAAAAGATAATAGAAAATATAGAAGAAATAAAATTGGAGAATGTAGATTTTTCATATACCGATAAAAAAATTTTGAATGATATAAATTTAAGAATTAAAAAAGGAGATAAAATAGCCTTAATAGGTAAAAGTGGAGAAGGAAAAACTACTTTAGTGAAACTCATAACTGGAGAAGAAAAAGCAAATAAAGGAAATATATTTATAAACTCAGAAAATATAATGAATATAAAAAATATCTATGAAAAAATAGGAGTTTTAAGTCAAAATAGTCATATATTTAATCGTTCAATAAAAGAAAATATAACAATGGGAAGAAATATTGATGAAAAGAAATTAAAAGAAGTAATAGAATTATCGGGAGTAAAAGATTTCATAGAAGATTTGGAAAATGGAATATACACAATAACGGGTCAAAATGGTTCATATCTTTCTGGAGGACAGAGAGTTAGAATAGCACTTGCTCGAATGATGTTATCTGAACCAGAAATAATAATACTTGATGAACCACTTGAAGGTGTTGACAAAATAAAAGAAGAAAAAGTTATAGAAAATATAAAAAAATATATAAAAGATAAAACAGTAATAATAATATCTCATAGATTCAGTATTTTAAATATGGCTGACAGAATAATAGGATTAGAAAATGGAAAGATTGTTTTGAATGATCTGAAAGAAAACGCATTGAAATCAGATAATATTTTTAAGTCTTTTTTTGATGCTGAAAAGAGAATGACCTTTATAAAAGATAAAAATAAAAATGAAGGAATATAATCTATTCCTTCGTTTTTATATTTGATTTTTAAAAATATTTATATAATCTTTTGAATTTTTCATTAAATATTCATGAGAACCAGAAGCAGTTATTTTTTTATCATTTAATACGAATATTTTTTCACAGTATTTTATTGTAGATATTCTATGGGAAAGTATTATTATTATGCTATTGAGAGATAATAATTTATTCATAATATTTTTTTCATATATAGAGTCTATTCCAGAAGTTGCTTCATCGAGAATGATTATATCTGGATTTCTTAAAAAAATTCTTGCAAGGCCTATTCTTTGTTTTTGACCTAATGATAAATCTCCAAATCCTTCTCCTATAAAACTGTCTAATGATAGATCTAATCCACATATGTTAAGAATATCAGTTATTCTTTCTTTTTCAGTTTTTATACCCATCGTTATATTTTCATATACTGTTCCTTGGAATATGTGAGGATTAGAGCCTGTATAAAGTACTTTTCTTTCAAATTCTTTTATACAAATATTGGTGATATTCGTGTTGTTTATATATATTTCACCATTTTGGGGATATATAAATTTTAATAAGATATTTGCTAAAGTAGATTTTCCACTTCCACTTTGTCCGACTATAGCTATTTTTTGGTTTTCCTGAATTATTAAGTTTATATTTTCTAATATAGGATGATCTTTTTTATAATAAAAATTAATATTTTTGAATTCTATTTTGTTTATCTTTTTAAAAGAAATACTTGAATCATAATTCATTTTTGTTTCTGTTAAATTGAAAAAATCAATTATTTTTTCAGCTATAGGAATAGTTTTTAAAGTGGAATTCCATATATAAGATATTCTTTCTATATTATTGTATAAAGTACCAAGATAAGAAAAGACAGCTATAACAACACCTATTGAAGTTAAATTTTTCTTTATTAATACTAATCCTAAACCGAGAAACAATAATGGTAATAGCGTTGAAAGATACTGTTGTATTCCATAGTTTAAAGTTTGGTACTTTGCAAGTGGTTTAACTTTTGATATCCATTGTTGAATAAAATTTTTAACTTTTGATATAAAAAATTTTTTTGAATTATATATATTTATTTCTTGTGAGCCATCTAAAGTATCTCTAAATATTTCAATAGTTTTTGAATAGTCTTCTCTTTCAGATCTTGATGAATCTTGTAATTTCTTTATATAACCACTCATAGAAAAATAATATAATAAGGTTGATAATAATGCCATTATTCCAAAGATATAATTAAAAGACCAAATTATTATTATACCTATTATAAAATTTAATATTTCAAGTAATATAGCATAAAATGCTGATATAGAACGTCCAACTTTTTCTGTATCTGAAATAGCTATTGATAGTATTTTACCTCTTCCATTTTTATCAAAATAAGAGAATGGAAGATTTAAAGATTTTATCAGTATTTTTTCTTTTAATTGAGCTCCAGCAAGAGATTCTGAAATGTTACTAATATATCCAGATATTATTTCTATTAAAATACTCAAAGTTGAAGCTATTAAAATATATATTAAATATAATATGATTTTTTTTAATTCAAATTCTCCTATATTATCAAAAAGAACTTTTAGCATTATTGGAATTATTAATGTAAAAAAAATCTCAAATAATCCAAGAGTAAATAATGAAATTTGATATTTTATATTTGTTTTTATAAGATTCAAAAAAAATTTAAAAGTTTTTTTATTCAAGATATTTCACTCCACATATTAATAATAGAATTTATATCTCTTTTTTCTATTTATAAAATTTTTAGATACAACAATTTCTAAAGTTAATAGAAATTTATTTTCATTGATTAAGTTTAATCCATGTTAAGTATTGTTAATAAAATTATACATAATTTTATATGGTAGTCAAGTGATTTTGTAAATACTCAAAATCATTATTAATAAAGAGTTTTTGTTTTTTTATTTTTATTGAATATTTTGAATATGGCACTATTTTTTAATAAGATAAAAATAATATCTTTAAAAAATAGAATTTAAAGGTATTTCAAAGTTTAATGAATTCATTTGTTTTCGAAAATAGAATATTTTTTTAAAATTAATTTAAGGTTGTTTTTATGTTTAGTTTTTTTTGTTTAGATTTTATATTAAAATAAATATAATGAAGATATTTTTGGAGGTGTTGTTTTGATAAAAAATAGAGATTATTTTTTAAATAATGCATTATATACGGCTAAGAATATACTTGGGGATATTTTAGTTTTGAAAAAAGATAACTTTGTCTTTGAATTTAAGATAGTCGAGACAGAAGCATATTGTGGAATAAAAGATAAGGCTTGTCATTCTTATGAGGGGAAAAAAACAAAGAGAAATCTTTCTATGTACAAAAGTGGAGGGCATATCTATGTATATATGATATATGGAATGTATTATTGTATGAATATAGTGTGTTCTAAGGAAAATGATCCTCAAGCAGTTTTAATAAGAGGGGTAGAACCTTTAAATCATTTAGATTTTTTAAAGAGAATAAGAAATGTTAAGAAAGTAAAAGATATAAGTAATGGACCTGGAAAGTTATGTATGGCTTATAAAATAGATAAGAATTTTGATGGTTATGACCTTTTGGACTCCAAGGATTTATATTTGAGAAGAGGAAATAAAGCCTTTGAAGTGGTGGAGTCCAAAAGGATAAATATAGATTATTCTGAAGAGTTTAAAGATAAACTCTGGAGATTTTATATAAAAGATAATGAATTTGTATCAAAAAAATAGTTATATTTTTTTATTTTTTTTATTTGTATGAAAATATATTATTAAAGCAGCTATTATTATTAATGAGTATCCACCAAGACTTAGTATATCTGGAATTGAATCAAACATAAAATATCCAATTATTCCTGAAAAAAGAACATTCGTATAATTTAATATAGATATTTCACCTGCTGGAGCAAGTTTGTATGAAATTGTTAAAGTGAATTGACCTATTACAGCAGATATTCCCACTAAAAGCATTATTAATATTTGAAATAATGTCATTGGTTTGTATTGAATTATCATAACTGGTAATGTAGTTATACTTGAAAAAAATGAAAAGAAAAATACTATAGTATAGAAAGATTCTTTATTTCCAAGATATCTGACTGTTGTATAAGCACCGGCTGAGAATATTGCTCCAAAAAGCCCTATAATGGCTGGCAGTATATCAAAATTGAATTGTGGTTTTATTATCATTAGAGCGCCTAAAAAAGCTATTATTAATGTAGGAATCTGTATTTTTGAAAAATTTTCTTTTAAAAGAAAGTAAGCAAAGATACTTACAAAGAATGGATTTAATTTGTTTATCATAGAAGCATCTGCAAGTAATAAATGATCTAAGCTGTAAAAGAATGATATCATTCCAAGAGTTCCTAATGCTGATCTGATTATTAAAAATTTTAGGTTTTCTCTCTTTCCAAAAAAATTTTCTTTTTTTCTATATATTATAAAGCCCGTTATTATTACGGCTATTAGATTTCTAAAAAATGTTTTTTGGAATGTTGGAAGATCTCCTGCAAGTTTTACAAATGCTCCCATAAAAGCAAATGCGAGTGATGACAATAACATTAAAAGTACTGCTTTCTTTTTATTATCCATAATTCACCTCTTATAATATATAACTAATTTTATTATAGACTTTTTTTGTCAATCTCTTGTTAAGTGAATAAAGCTTTCTATTTAATATGTCTTTGTTTAAACTTTGCAATTTTCTGATTTTCGTTACCTTAATTTAAATTTTGGTGTTCAATTTTAACTTTTTGTACATCTTAATTTAGTTTTTATTTAATGAAATATATATAACATATTAATGTTGTGTGAAGATAAAATTTAGAAAATTTCAGAGGTGTTAATATGAAAGAGATTATGTTTAAAGCTTGGGTAGAAACATGGGAAGAAATATATGGTCAAAACCTTGTTAAAGAGGTTCTAAAAGAATTTTCACTTGTTTCTGAAAATGGAAAATCTGTATTAAAAGATTTAGAAGATAGTATAATATATAAAATTCTTGATAAAATGAGTATTAAAACAAAAAAACCTTTGAAAGATCTTTTATTTGAAACTGGAACTAAGAATGTTAATACTTTCTATAAGATGTATGCACCTTTTTTTAAGAAAAAAGGAATATTATCATTTATGTCTGTTATGGATTTTGTACATAAATCTATTGCTGGAAGGATAAAAGGCTCTAAACCACCTAAAATAGATTTTGAGTATATAGATAAAAATAGTGCTTATGTCGTTTATAGGAGTGAAAGAAAATATCTTACTTATTATTTTCTTGGAATGTTGAGTGGAGCATCACAACATTTTGAAGATCCCATAGAGTATGAAATTATTGAAGAAAATAATGATGATGGTTCTTATTTAAAAGTAAAATTAAAAGCTTCAAAGCAATATGGAGAAAGTATAATTTTGAAATTTTTTAAAATTCCAGGTCTTTCATCGAAAAAGGGAAGCTTTATCATGTATATGTATTCTTTATTGATTAGTTTTATTATAAATTATTTTTCTATATCCTACGTTTTTAAATCCTTCATAGAGTCTATTCCAATTTCTATATTTCTTTCTTTCAGTATATCAACTTTTTTTTATATAATTTTTCTTGTATATAAAAATGCTTTTGAAAAAATAATAAATAAAAGTATTGAAAATATGGCTAAATTTAATTTTGAAGATCCAGTAATGATATATGGAGATAAAGTCATAAATGATAATAATAAAAAAGTTAATAATTTTAGAAGAAAAAATCAAGAAATATTTACTGAAATGATGGTCGATGTTGATCAGATAGAAAATTTCACAGAAAATATAGTAGATTATTCTAAAAACATAAAAGAAGATACTCAAGAATTAAAAGAACTCGTTGGAGAAGTGAAGAAAAGCTCAGAACTCATTTCAAATGATTCTCAAGATATATCTTCTATTATTAATAATAATTCTCAAAAGATAAATGATATTCTCGGTAAAGGAGATAGCATTTCTGACACTCTTTTGAAAAGTATAGAGCTTTTAAAAAAGAATGATAAAATTGTTTTAGATTCTTCAGATGAAATTATTGAAATGACAGAAAGATTTAATATTTTGATGAGTGAGAGTAAAGAGGTTCAAAAAGATACACTCAATACTCTTAAAGTAATTGATTCTGTGACTTCTATCGCCGAACAAACTAATTTACTTGCATTGAATGCTGCTATTGAAGCTGCCAGAGCTGGAGAATTGGGAAAAGGGTTTGCCGTTGTTGCTGATGAGATAAGAAATCTTGCCGAAGAATCTAAAAGATCAGCTTCTGATATTTCTAAAGTAATAGTTAATATTTCAGATAGGATTAATAATCTAACAGAAAGTATACTTTCTGAGTATAATAAATCAAGAAAAGAAGCAGATAATCTTAGTAAATCTGTTGAAGAGAGTGCAGAGAAAACTATTCATCTTGAACATCTTTCATTAGAAGTAAAAAATGTTTTTGACACTTTATTGGAAGAAGGAGAAGAGCTTCAAAAAACTGCCATAAATATAGAGAGTCTCATGGCAACATCACAAGAAAATTCGGCTGTTTCAGAAGAAATGTATAGTTCATTAAAAGAGTTTATCACTCGTTTAGATAGCATATTTGATAGTCTTGAAAAATCAAAATTTTTTATAAAAGAATTTACAAATAAGTTTTCTAATATAAGATATTAATTTTTTGGACCACTTTTAGTGGTCTTTTTTTGTATAATTGCCATACTTTTTGTATAATATATATATAAGAAAAAGGGGGAAAAAATTTATGAATTGGAATATTTTAGAAAAAAACTATAATAAAGATGATTATATTAAAAATGAGACAATTTTTGCCCTTGCGAATGGATTTTTAGGTATTAGAGGGAGTTTTGATGAAGGAAATATTATAGGACATGATGGAACATATATAAATGGATTTTATGAATTAAATGATATAAAATATGGAGAAAAATTCAAAGGCTATCCAAGTCAAGGACAAACTATGGTTAATGTGGCAAATACAAAAAGAGTGAATATCTTTTTTGATGATGAAAAATTTGATTTAAATACGGGTGAAATAATAGAATATGAAAGAAATTTGGATATGAGAGAAGGAATTTTAAAGAGAGAAATAAAATGGAGATCCTCTCAGGGTAAGATTATAAGATTAATTTTTGAAAGATTTGTGAGTTTTAAGGAAAAGGGTTTAATATTTTATAAATATAATATAATTCCATTGAATGGAAGTGTGAAAGTGTCTTTTGAATCTATTTTGGATGGAGGAATTAGAAATTATTCTAATCCTGAAGATCCAAGAGTTGCAAGCACTTCTGAAACGGTTTTTGAAACTATTGAAAACAAAACTTTAGATGATGATTTATATATATATCAAAGAACAAAAAGAAGTAAAAAAGAATATGGTGTTTATTTGAAACATAGAATTTTAAAAGGAGATTTGACAAGAAAAAGATATTTTTCTAAAGATGATTCTTCAAGTATTATATTTGATTTTAATTTGAGAAGAAATGAGAGTGCTTCTATAATTAGAAATGCGTATTATTCTTTAGGAGGTTTAAATTTTAAGCTTTTTGAATATTTAAAAGAAAAGTCAGAGGAAGCTTATGAAAATGGCTATGATTATTATTTGGATTATCAAAAGAAATATTATAGCGATTTTTGGAATAATTGTAATGTTGAAATTGAAGGTGATGATAAACTTTTACAAGGAATAAGATTTAATATGTTTCATATACTTAATTCAACGGGTAAAGATGGCATAACAAATATAGCTGCAAAAGGATTGACCGGTGAAGGATATGAGGGGCATTATTTTTGGGATACTGAAACATATATACTTCCATTTTTTATATATACAAATCCTGAAATAGCTAAAAAATTGATTGAATTTAGATATAATACCTTAGATAAAGCTAAAGAAAGAGCTTTACAAATGAATCATAAAAAAGGAGCTTTGTATCCTTGGAGAACTATAAACGGATATGAATGTTCATCATATTTTCCGGCTGGTACTGCACAGTATCATATAAATTGTGATATAGCAATATCTATAAAAAGGTATTTTGAAAGTACAAATGATGAAGATTTATTGGTGAAATTTGGGGCTGAAATACTTTTTGAGACTTCGAGACTTTGGATGAATACGGGATTTTTTATAGATGGAGAATTTAGAATAAATGGTGTTACTGGTCCTGATGAATATACTGCTATAGTTAATAATAATTATTATACAAATATAATGGTTAGTGAAAGTCTCAAGTTTTCTGTTTATGTTTATAATTTTCTGAAAAAAAATTATAATAAAGAGTTTATAAAACTTATAAATAAAATAGACTTGATGGAAGAAGAAGTTGAAGAATGGATAAATGCATCTGAAAATATGTTTTTGCCATATGATAAAAAACTTCAAATCAATGCACAAGATGATAGTTTTCTTAGTAAACCTGTATGGGATCTTGAAAAAGAAAAAAATTTTCCTTTACTCTTACATTATCATCCACTTGTTCTTTATAGATATCAAGTTTGTAAACAAGCTGATTTAATACTTGCTGAAGTTCTTTTGAATTATAAGTTTGATAAGAAACAAATAAAAAAGGATTATGATTATTATGAAAAAATAACAACTCATGATTCTTCACTTTCAACTTGTATATTTTCAATTGCCGCAAATTATATAGGATATTTAGAAAAAGCTTATAATTATTTTATGATGACTGCAAGGACTGATTTGGATAATCATCATGGGAATACTAAAGATGGAATTCATGCAGCCAATATGGCTGGTACATGGTTAGGCTTGACTATGGGGTTTGGAGGCATGAAAGTGTATAATGATAATATATATTTTGAGCCTAAAGTGCCTAAAGCTTGGAAAAAATATTCTTTTAAAATCTTATATAAATCAAGAAGAATAAAAGTAGAAGTTGATAAACAATATATAAAATATTCTCTTGAGAAAGGAGATCCTGTCAATATATATCATTTTAATAAACATATACTTTTACAGAGTTCATATAAGTTAAAAAATAGATGAATTAAAAAGGGGGATTAGTATGAATCAAAATGGAGTTATGAAATTTATATACGGTATAATTTTCATATTTATAGGGCTTTTAATATTTTTTAGAGGATATATAAATGTAAATATCTGGGAGTATATATGGCCTTTATTTATTTTGTTGGCTGGATTTGGTTTTGAAATTAGTTATTTTGGTAATAGAAGACAAGATCCAGGGATACTTGTTCCAGGTGGAATATTAACATTTTTGGGAATTTTTTTCTTTTTTAATGCCTTTACCAGATTTTCATATATGGATACATTATGGCCTTTATTTATATTTGCTCCAGCTGTAGGGCTTTTTCAACTTGCATATCATTCTAAAAATAGAGCGGTTATGATACCTGTTTATATATTAACGGGTGTTTCATTTGTTTTTTTGATGATAAATATTGCTGGAACTAAAATAGGTTCTTCTTTGATAGGTGCAGGGCTTGTAATTCTTGGAGTATTGATACTATTAAATATGAAAAAAGAAAATAGATAAATCGTTTAAAGAATATCTCAAAGTAACTATATTCATTATATCTATTTCTTGAATGAAACGGAGTGAAAAAGATGGCTCAACAGTATACAAAGAAAATGATACGTGATGTTTTTATTCAAATGCTAAATGAAAAGCCATTTGATAAGATTACAGTGAAAAATATAGTTAATAAATGTAAAATTAATAGAAAAACATTTTATTATTATTATGAGAATTTATATTCCGTTCTTAGAGAGATATTTGAAAGCGAAATAGAAGATGTTATAGCTCAATATAATGAAACTCAATCTTGGGAAGAGAGTTTTATATTCGCTGCGAGGTTTTCTTTAGAAAATAAAAAAGCAATTTATCATGTTTTTAACTCAATACATAGAGAAGAATTGGAAAGATATCTTTATACTATTGCAGGTAATGTTATGTTTAGATATGTAGAAGATATAAATAAAAATATTCAAGCGAGTGACAGAGATAAGAAGATTATTGCTTCATTTTATCAAAGTGCTCTCACTAATATGGTCCTTCATTGGATTGCAGATGGTATGGTTGAAAAACCTGAAATCATCATTCGACGTATAGGGGCTTTATTTGATGGCAATATATCTGAATCACTTAAAAGAAGTAAGAAATTACCCTAATAAAATTAAATTTATTAATCAAATACAAAGCAGTGTCCGATTTTTGGACACTGCTTTGTATTTGACCGTAGTAATAATTTGATCACATTGCTATAATAAAAATGAATGAGATGATTTAAATATGAAGCGAAAAAAGGAGGTTTTTTTATGTATTATAGTAATGGGAATTATGAAGCATTTGCTCGTCCAGAAAAACCTGAAGGAGTAGATAAAAAATCAGCATATTTAGTAGGTTCAGGATTGGCATCACTGTCAGCAGCTGCATTTTTAATTCGTGATGGTCAAATGAAAGGTTCTAATATTCATATACTTGAGGAATCTGATATTCCAGGGGGAGCATTGGATGGTATAAATGATCCACAAAAAGGTTTTATAATTCGTGGTGGACGTGAAATGGATAATCATTTTGAGTGTTTATGGGATTTATTTCGTTCAATTCCTTCAATTGAAACGGAAGGTATAAGTGTTTTAGACGAATATTATTGGTTAAATAAGCATGATCCAAATTATTCATTGATGAGAGCTACAGAAAACAGAGGTGAAGATGCTCATACTGATGGAAAATTTGAGCTTTCAGAAAAAGCCTCTATGGAAATAATGAAAGTATTTTTTATGCGTGAAGAAGATCTTTATGATAAAAGAATAAATGATGTTTTTTCAGAAGAATTTTTTTCATCTAATTTTTGGTTGTATTGGACAACTATGTTTGCATTCCAAAAATGGAATAGTGCTCTTGAAATGCAGAGATATATAAAAAGATTTGTTCATCATGTTGGTGGACTTCCTGATTTTAAGGCTTTAAGATTTACAAAATATAATCAGTATGAATCTCTTGTATTGCCTTTGATGGAATATTTAAAGAGTTATGGTGTTGATTTTCAATACAATGTAGCCGTTACAAATGTTATTTTTGATATTGATAAAGATAAAAAAGTGGCAAAAAAAATAATTTGTACACGTGATGGAAGAGACGATGAAATATCTTTAACAGAAGATGATCTTGTATTTGTAACTAATGGTAGTATAGTTGATAATTCAACACTAGGTGATGATGACCATGTACCAGAAATAAATTATTCAGAAGGTAATTCTTGGAAAGTTTGGAAAAATATTGCAGCACAAGATTCAGTGTTTGGTCGTCCAGAAAAATTTTGTAATAGTATAGAAGAAACAAATTGGGAATCAGCCACAGTTACAACTTTAGACAAAAGAATACCAGAATACATAGAAAAAATATCAAAAAGAGATCCATTTAGCGGTAAAGTCGTTACTGGTGGTATTGTTACAATTAAAGATTCCAATTGGTTGATGAGTTGGACTGTAAATCGTCAACCTCATTTTAAATCACAACCAGATGATCAAATTGTTGTATGGGTTTATTCTTTATTGACAGATGTTCCAGGCAATTATATAAAGAAGTCTATGAAAGATTGTACAGGTAAAGAAATAGTTCAAGAGTGGTTGTATCATCTTGGAGTACCTGAAGATCAAATTGAAGAAATGTCTGAAACTGGAGCTCATTGTATTCCATGTATGATGCCTTATATAACGGCTCATTTTGCACCAAGAGCTGAAGGAGATAGACCAAATGTAGTACCAGATGGATGTACTAATTTTGCATTTATTGGTCAATTTACAGAAACACCACGTGATACAGTATTTACAATAGAATATTCTACAAGAACTGCTATGGAAGCTGTTTATACTTTATTGAATATAGATCGTGGAGTACCGGAAGTTTATGGCTCTAAATATGATGTTAGATGTTTGCTTGATGCAACATCAAAGATGAGAGATGGTAAAAAAATAACAGATGCGGGACTTTCTCTTGAAGCAAAACTTGCAATTAAGAAAATAAAAGGTAAGATAGCTGGTACTGTAATTGAAGATCTTTTAAAAGAATATAATTTGATATAAGAATAAAACCTTCTTTGATTTAAATCAAAGAAGGTTTTTTTATGGCTCCGGCTGAGGGATTCGAACCCCCGACCTAATGGTTAACAGCCATCCGCTCTACCGCTGAGCTAAGCCGGATCTTCCGTTTCCGAAGAAGATTATATCACTAAAACAATTGTTTGACAATCAAATTTAGGTAACGAAAATATTAATTTTTTTTAATATTATAGGTAGTTTTGAAATCTTATATTGTTATATAATGTTTCATATAACTCTTTTTTATTTGCATAATTATTTTTTATTAGTTCATTTATTAGTGAATTTAAACCATTTAGCTCTATTTCTTTGCTTAAATTTTCTATTTCATATAATACTATAGATTCATTTTCTATTTCTTCATTGTTCAATATAGAAATTTTTCTTTCTAAAGCATTTATTATTTTTTTATAATCTTTTTTAGTAGCTTTTTCAGAGTGTAATATTTCATATTTTGAGAATGATTTTTCTATATCCTTTTTAAAGTTAAAATTTTCTATTTTTTCTTTGTTTATTTTTGAAGGAATTATTATAATAAACTCCGTACCTTTTTCAGGGGTTTTTACTTTTATAGATCCACCATGCATTTTTATATAATGTTTTGATATAGATAAACCTATTCCAAGTCCATCTCTTCTTCTTTTTAAATAATTATCTGTTTGAAAAAAATCTTCGAATAGTATATCCATATCTTCTATATTTATTCCTGGACCATCATCTTTTATAGTTATTATAGTATCCTGTTTATTTTTATCTATTATTACTTCTATTTGACCATCATCTGTAAATTTTATTGCATTGTCTAAAATCTCTTCTAAGATTCTTTTTATTTTGTATTTATCTATCAAAATTTCTTCTGGATCATTCATTACTTTTAAGATGAATTTTAAAGATTTTTTTTCACATAATGATTCAAATTTAGAAGATACTGTCATTATAAAGTTGATCATATCAATTTTTTCAATATTTAATTTTGGACCATCATTTTCTGATTCAGATTCTATTTTTGCCCTTTCATGAAGTCTTTCAAACTTGTTTAAAAGGTCATAAGAACTGTTTTTTATCATTTCCAACATCATTTTATTTTCTTCTGAAGTGTTTATTTTTAATTGTGAAGAATAACCTATTATTGATTGTAAAGGAGTTCTTATTTCATGTGATAATATTTTTAATATATTGCTTTTAAATTCAGAAGATTTTTTTGCATTGGTTTCTGATATTTTTAACTCGTTTATAGTTGTGTCGAGACTTTTGTATAGGGAGTTAAATTCTTTACTTATCATTTTAAATTCATCATTTCCGTCATAATTTATACTTTTTTCATTTTTCATTCTTATAGATTTTATACCTTCAACTATAGTGTTAATGGGTGTTTTTATTTGATTATCGAGATATGCACTGATCATTTTTATTATTATAAAAGATAATATTATAAAAAATATAGCTATAAATATTATAAAATCTTTGAATTGATCTAATATATTAGAATTTATTAAAACATAATAAGATATAAAATTATTTGATGAACTTTTTATTTCATATCTTTCATAGTTTAGTCTTATACTTTTTATATTTTCAGATAAAATATTATCTATATTTTTTTTGAAAATTATTCCAGAAGGATAATAAATATCGTTTTTGATTCTAAGTATTACATAGTATTTTCCAAATTCATTTTCATTGTTTAAAATATTTATAAAGTGATTTATATTTATTCCATATATATATTTATCACCTTGAAAGTATTGATAAGATATTAGATAATCTTTTTTATCTAATTTTATTGTTGATTGTGAATAATTTATATTTGATATTTTTTCTTCTTTTTCCAAAAAGTTTTTGTATAGATATTTATCAGTTTTTGTGTTATATATGAAATCAAGAGTTTGAATTGAATTGGGTTTTTCAGTCACATAGTTTCTAAATTCATCAGACATTGTTAAGAAAACATTATTAATAATATTTTCTTTATTTCTAAATAAAATATTCAGATTATTTTGAACATTTTGCTTTATAATTCCATATGTAACAAGAAAAATAGTTGTTATTAAAATTAATGAGTATATAATAAAATTATAGTTTATTATTTTAATGATTTTTTTCGAAAAATTTTCTATCATCATTTCACATCCTTATGGAGGTATTTATATGCATTTAGAAAGAGTTGTTGACGTTTTTTTAGAATTAGCAAGACAATTGTATTATCATGGTTCTAATGCAACAGAAATAGAAAAATATATATCAGATGCGGCTCTTGCATATAATTTAGAAGTACAAATAGCTTCTATAGGGACTGTAATATATTTAACCGTTGTTGATAAAAAAGGAAAATCTATAACGAGAATAGAAAGAATTCAAAATACCTCAATAGATTTTAATAAACTTGAACAATGGGAAAATCTTATTAAAAAAATGATTTCCGAGACGCCTCCTATATCTTTTGTTAGAGATGATATATTGATACTTAAGTATGAACAGAATAAGATCATAAGGTCTATGCCTATAAATATTATAGCAGTTTTTATAGCATCTTTCTCATTTTCATTTGTTTTTAAAGGAGGATTTTTTGAAGGTATTGCTTCAGGTACTGTGGGTACTATAGTATATCTTTTAACTATGAGGATTAAAAATAAAATTTTTAAGGATTTTATGGCAGGGTTTTTACTTCATACTTTGATAAAAATATTATCTTTGTATTATTCAATAAATCCTTTTCCAACTTTAGCTGGAGCTGTTATGGTTTTTGTTCCTGGTTTGTTATTAACTAATGGTATAATGGAGATTGGAGACAGAAATTTGGTTTCAGGAAGTTCTAAGTTGTTAGAAGCCATTTTTGTTCTTGGAGCTCTTGTTATGGGAGCGGGTATTTCCGCAGCATTCTGGAGGTAATTTATGTGGATTCGAGTATTTTTTTCTTTTTTAGCTACAGGGTCTTTTGCAGTTATCTTTAATACACCTAAAAAACATATACCTTTTGCGGCTTTAACTGGAGCTATAGGTTGGTTTTTTTATGAGGTCTTTAAAGAAGCTTATGGCTTTGAAAGTGGAATAATTTTTGCCTCTTTGAGTGTTGGTTTTACTTCTTATGTTATGTCAAAAATTTTTGATACTAACGTTCATCCATTTATTACAGCTGGAATAATACCACTTGTGCCGGGTGCAACTGCTTTTTTTACATTTCAATATTTTATACAGGGAAATCTTGAAGAAGCTTCAAGTTATGCATATCAAACTTTTGTTGCTGCTTTTGGTATAGTGATAGGAATTGCAGCTTCTTTTAATGTTGCAGATTTGATAAGTAATAAACTTAAATCTCAAAAATTTATTAATAAGAAAAAATAATATAATTTTTATATAGTATGAGGAGGATTCGTAGATGGATATAGGAAAAAGGTATACACCGCATGAATTAGAAAATAAATGGTATAAAATATGGCAGGATAAGAAAGCTTTTGAGCCAAATAATAAAGGAAAAGAGTCGTTTACTATAGTCATTCCTCCACCAAATATAACTGGCAAATTACATGTTGGACATGCTTTAAATATTACATTACAAGATATTTTGACGAGATATTATAGAATGAAAGGTTATGATACTTTATGGTTACCAGGTGAAGATCATGCTGGAATAGCTACTCAACATGTTGTTGAGAAACATTTGAGAGCCACTGAAGGAAAAAGAAGAGAAGAGTATGATAGGGAAGATTTTGTTGGCAGAGTATGGGATTGGGCCAATGAATACAGAGATCATATAAGAGAGCAAATAAAGGGCCTTGGAGCTTCAGTAGATTGGTCAAGAGAAAGGTTTACACTTGATGAAGGACTCAATGAAGCTGTGAACAAAGTTTTTGTACAACTTTACAATGAAGGCTTAATATACAGAGGGAAATATATAGTTAATTGGTGTCCAAGTTGCGGTACTGTTTTAGCAGATGATGAAGTTGAACATGAGGATGAAAATGGACATTTGTGGAATATTAAATATCCTATAAAAGATGAAGATGATTTTATAGTTATTGCAACAACAAGACCTGAAACAATGCTTGGAGATGTTGCAGTGGCAGTTCATCCTTCTGATGAAAGAAATAAAGATAAGATAGGTAAAAAAGTAATTTTGCCATTAATTGGAAGAGAAATAGAGATAATTGCTGATCCTTATGTAGATCCTGAATTTGGAACGGGATTTGTTAAAATAACACCTGCTCATGATCCAAATGATTATCAAATTGGTATAAGGCATGATCTTGAACAAATTCAAATAATGGATGAACATGCTAAAATAAATGAAAATGGTGGTATATATAAAGGACTTGATAGATATGAAGCCAGAAAAAAAATTGTACAAGATTTGGAAGAACAAGGATATCTTGTTGAAATTCAAGATCATAAACATGCAGTAGGGCATTGTTATAGATGTAATACAACTGTAGAGCCATTTTTGATGGATCAGTGGTTTGTTAAGGTTAAACCGCTTGCTGAAGAAGCTATAAAGGCTGTTGAAAACAATGATATAAACTTTTATCCAGAAAGATATAAAAAAGTTTATTTGAATTGGATGAATGAAATAAGGGATTGGTGTATTTCGAGACAACTTTGGTGGGGTCATAGAATACCTGTATGGTATTGTGATGATTGTGGTGAGATAAATGTTTCTGAGAAAGCTCCGGATAAATGTCAAAAATGTGGTTCAAAAAATCTTACTCAAGATAGTGATGTCTTAGACACCTGGTTTTCATCAGCTTTATGGCCATTTTCAACTCTTGGTTGGCCAAATAAAACAGAAGATGTTGAAAGGTTTTATCCAACGACAACATTAATAACGGCTTTTGATATTATATTTTTTTGGGTTGCGAGAATGATAATGATGGGAGAAAAGTTTATGGGTAATAAGCCTTTTTCCAATGTCTATATAACGCCTTTGGTTAGAGATAAAAAAGGAAGAAAAATGTCTAAATCTTTAGGTAATGGTATAGATCCTCTTGAAATAATAAAAGAATTTGGTGCAGACCCTTTGAGGTTTACACTTGCTATACTTGCAGCTCAAGGAAGAGATATAAAACTTGATAACAAATCTTTTGAGCCATATTCTAAATTTGCAAATAAAATATGGAATGCTACAAGATTTGCACTTTTAAATCTTAAAGATTTTGAAAAACTTGATAATATGGCATTTGAACAATTAAAGGTTGAAGATAAATGGATTCTCACAAGGATGAATAGAACAATAAAAATTGTAGATAAGGCTCTTGAAACTTTTAATTTTAATCATGGAGCAAAAGCTATATATGATTTTGTATGGAGTGAATTGTGTGATTGGTATATAGAATCTGTTAAACCAAGATTATTTTCAGAGGGTGAAGATAAAAAGATTGCTCAGAATGTTATTTTGCATGTTTTTGATAATGCATTGAGACTTTTACATCCATTTATGCCTTATGTATCAGAAGAATTATGGCAAGCATTACCAATTGAAAAAGAAGAACTCTTAATAACGAGTCATTGGCCAGAATATGATGAAGAAACAGTTTTTGAAAATGATGAAAATCTATATATAAAAATAATGGAAAGTGTTAGAGGTATTAGAAATGTAAAAGCGGAAATGAATATCCCTTCAAGTAAAAAGACTGATATGATGTATAAAGAGTTAAAAGATTCTTCATGGATAGATTTGAATAAAAATCTTATAAAAAATCTTGCAAATATAGATAATATTAATAAAGTTTCTATTAAACCAGATAAATCTGGAACTGCTTTTGTAGATGAAAATGTAGAGGTATATGTTCCACTTGGCGAATTGATCGATGTGGATGCCGAAAAAGAAAGATTAACTAAAAAAATAGACAAACTTGAGTTAGAAGTTCAAAAAATGAATAAAAAACTCTCAAATAAAAATTTTGTAGAAAAGGCAGATCCAGAAGTTGTTGAAGATGCAAAAAGAAGATTAGAAGAAGGTCAATATCAACTTGGTAAGGTTAAGAAACTTTACGAGGAGTTATAATATATGAATTTTAATGAACTTTTGGAGTTACTTTATGAAAAAAAAGCAGGTAATATAAAAATAAAACTTGGTTTAGAAAGAATGAAAGCTTTAATAGATAGAATGGATAATCCTCAATTTTCTTATAAGGTTATTCATGTAGCTGGAACAAATGGTAAAGGAAGTATTACTAAAGCTGTTTCTGATATGCTTATATCTCAAGGGTTTAAAGTTGGAACTTTTATATCTCCACATCTCATAAAGATAAATGAGAGGATAAGTGTTGATAATAAACTTATTGAAGATGATGAACTTTTAGAGTTATACAATCAAATGTCACCTATATTAGAAAGTTTAGAGCATTCTGATGAAGATATGTCACCATCATTCTTTGAGATAATTACTGCTATGGCTTTGAAGTATTTTAAAGATAAAGAGGTAGATGTGGCAGTTATAGAGGTTGGACTTGGTGGAAGATTAGATTCTACAAATGTTGTCAAATCTGATGTTTCTGTTATTTCTAATATTCAAAAAGATCATACTAAAATACTTGGAGATACCCTTGAAGAGATAGCTTTTGAAAAAGCTGGAATTATAAAAGAAGGGAATTATGTTGTAATAGGAGATATAAATGGTAGTCCAAAAGAAGTTATAAAGAAAAAAGCTGAAACTGTCAATGCAGAATATGTTTTTGAGATTAATAATAATTTTAAATATCAAAATCCAAGATATTCTATGGATTGGAATATGATAGATTATTATGGTTTAAAACTTGAACTTAAAGATCTTGTTTTTAAGGCAAATGGTGCATATCAGCCACACAATGTATCTGTGGCTTTAGCTACTATAGAATCTTTTTTTCTCAAAAACAATTATAAAATAGATCTTGAAAAACTTAGAGAAAGTTTAAAAGAATTTTCATGGAATGGTAGATTTGAATTAATCGAATATAATGGTAAAAAAATAATTCTTGAAGGAGCTCATAATATTGAAGGAATAAAAATGTTGAAAAAAACATTAAATTTATATACTCCTTTTGGGAATAAAGTTGCTCTTGTTGGAATACTTGATGATAAAGATATTGAAGATATGGTTAAAGAAATTCCGAGTTCTTTTGATAAAATAATTGTTACATCTATAGAAAATAATAGATCTATAAATCCACGAAGGATACAGCAAGAAATGCAAAAATATTCATCTTATCCTATAGATTATGTGGAAGATACATCGGAGGCTTTTAAAAAGCTTCTAAATGAAAGAGCAGATTATTATTTTGTTACCGGTTCTTTATATTTAGTTGGACAAATAAAAAGCTTTTTAAATTGTCAATAAAGGAAGGTTTTTATGATTAAAAAAATAAAAGGAAAAGTTTTGAATATTGAAGATGAATTTATAGATATAGAAATAGGGCCTCTTACAATTGAGGCCTTTCCTTCTTATAGAATAATGAAAGATTTAAAAGAGGGCGATGATTATAATTTTTATGCAAGTCTTGAAATTAATGAATGGAATACATCTTTTTATGTGTTTAAAGATGAAATAGAAATATCGGTTTATAAAGCGTTAAAAACAGTTTCAAAAATAGGACCAAAAACTGCTGCGAGAATAACTAAAACTAATGATGCAGAAAATGTTGCAATAATGATTTCTTCAGAAGATGTTAAAGGTCTATCTAAACTTCCTGGCATAGGGAAAAAAACAGCGGAAAGGCTTATTTCTGAATTAAAAAATAAATTTGATATCGGAAAACTTGAAAAAGCCGATAACAGTATTTCAGATTCTGTTGATGCTCTTGAAGCTCTTGGTTTTGATAGGGCGATTATTATTAAAAACATTAAAGCTTTAAATTTAGAAGATAAAAGTACTGAAGAAATAATAAAAATTTTATTGTCTAAAATGTGAGTTATGAATTAACAATTCGGTACTAATCAGTAACTTTATTTAAAGATATAAATGTTAACATGGAGGTGTACAATGAAAGTATTAATTTTAGCTGCTGGCATGGGTACAAGGATGAAATCTAAAAAGCCAAAAGTTATGCATGAAATAATGGGTAAACCTATGTTAAACTGGGTTATTGATACATCTAAAGAATTAACTAATGATATTGCGGTAGTTTTGGGGCATGGAATTGATAAAGTAAGAACTATTTTAAATGATGATGTTGAAATTTTTGAGCAGAAACAAACTTTGGGTACAGGCCATGCTGTTATGTCTGCTGAAGAATTTTTAACTGGAGAAGAATTATTGATCCTTTATGGAGATGTGCCTTTGATATCTTTAAAAACATTAAAAAATTTGATATCTAAGCATAGAAAAGAAAAAAATGATGCAACTTTATTGACAGTAGATCTTGAAAATCCTTATGGATATGGAAGAGTTGTGAGAAACAAAGATGAATTTGAAAAAATAGTTGAACACAGAGATGCCGATGAAAAACAATTAAAAATAAAAGAAATAAATAGTGGTATAGCTATTTATAATATAACAAGTCTAAGAAAAGCATTAAAGCAGATAAATTCTAATAATTCGCAGGGGGAATATTATCTAACTGATGCTTTTTTATATTTTAAAAAAGTGGGTATTTTTAAGACAGACAATAAATATGAAGTTTCGGGAGTTAATAATAGAGTTCAATTATCAGAACTTTCTTATATTGCAAGAAAAGAAATTTTAAATAATTTAATGCTAAATGGAGTTACTATCTTAGACCCAGAAAGTACATATATAGATAAAGAAGTCAAAATAGGTTTTGATACAGTCATAATGCCACAAACATATATTTTTGGAGATACAACAATAGGAGAAGATTGTTGTATAGGACCTATGACAAGGATTAATTGTTGTAAAATAGGAGATAATGTTAAAGTTTTGAGATCTGAATGTGAGAAGGCTGAAATTTTTAATAATGTATCTGTTGGTCCTTATAGTAGGATAAGAGAGAAATCTATTATAGAAGATAATGTAAAAATAGGAAATTTTGTAGAAACTAAAAAGACTAAAGTGAGTAAAAACTCGAAAGCCCAACATTTATCATATCTTGGTGATGCGTGTATAGGAGAAAATGTAAATATAGGTGCGGGAACAATAACCTGTAATTATGATGGAAAAAATAAATTCAAAACAAATATAGGTAAAAATTCATTTGTTGGAAGTAATACATCTTTAGTGGCACCTGTAAATGTTGGAGAGAATTCTATAATAGCTGCAGGATCAGTTATTACAGAAGATATTCCTGATTCTACTTTGGCATTTGGAAGGGCCAGACAAATAAATAAAGTGGGAAAGCTTGAAAAAGAAAGAGAGAAGGGAGAGTAAGAAATATGTCTTTAGTTGGGCGTTCTGAGATGAAAGTTTTTACTGGTAATTCTAACCTGGCTCTTGCTAATAAAATAGTTGAATACATGGGTACCAGATTAGGAGATTGTGAAGTTAAGAAGTTTGCAGATGGAGAAATAAATGTAAAGATAAATGAAACTGTTAGGGGTTATGAAGTTTATATAATTCAGTCTTTATCTAATCCTGTAAATGATAATCTTATGGAACTTCTTATAATGATTGATGCACTAAAGAGAGCATCAGCGGCTTCTATTTCTGTTATAATTCCTTATTATGGATATGCAAGGCAGGACAGAAAAGCAAGAGGTAGAGATCCGATAACGGCAAAATTAGTTGCAAATTTATTAACAACAGCTGGTGCTGATAGAGTTGCTACGATAGATCTTCATGCCGAACAAATTCAGGGTTTTTTTGATATACCTCTTGATAATTTATGGAGTTTCCCAGTTTTTGCAAATTATTTTTTGGATGAAGCAAAAATAAATCCAGAAGAGTATGTGGTTGTATCACCTGATGTTGGCGGAGTTAAAAGAGCAAGAAAATTTGCTGAAAAAATTTCTGCACCTCTTGCAATACTCGATAAAAGAAGACCTAAAGATAATGTTGCTGAAATAGTTAATGTTATAGGTAATGTAGAAGGTAAAAAATGTATTATTTTTGATGATTTAATAGATACAGGTGGATCTATAGTTGGTGCAGCTAATGCATTATATGAAAGTGGTGCAAAAAGTATAACCGCATGTGCAACTCATGGCGTTTTTTCAGATGATGCAAAAGAAAAAATGCAAAATTCACGTCTTGATAAAATTGTTGTTACAGATACAGTATATCATAATGAACTGCCAGAAAAGTTTAAAGTATTATCAGTTGCACCACTTTTTGGTGAAGCTGTTGTAAGGATAAGAAAAAATTTGTCAGTTAGTATTTTATTTAGATAAAACTTAGGAGGTAAAGACGATGGCGAGAAAATATAATCTTGAAGTAGTCGAAAGAGATTTAAAGAAAAAAGCAAATGTATTGAGAGCAGAAGGATTTGTACCTGCTGAAGTTTATGGTCCTGCTTTGAAGGAAAATAAACATATAGCTATTGCTGAAAAAGAAATGTCAAGAATGTTAGAAAAAATAACAGAAGCTTCATTAATTGATTTGGATTTTGGAAATGAAAAAATAACAGTATTTTTAAAAACAATTCAAAGACATAAAGTTTCAGATAAGCCTATTCATGCTGATTTTTATATTCCAGCTGAAGGACGTAAGATGACATTAAATATTCCATTTGAAGTTGAAGGAGATCCAATTGGTGTAACAAGAGATAATGGAGTTATGGAAGTTGTATTATTCGAAATACCTGTTGAAATTCTTCCAAAGGATGTTATTGAAGAAATAAGAATAGATGTTTCAAATTTAGAAATAAATCAACATATAACAGTTGCTGATATTGCTGAATTAATACCTGAAAATGCAAAAGTTCTTCTTGATGAAGATGAAGTTCTTGTAACAATCAATAAAAAAGTTGTTTCTGTTGAAGACGAAGAAACTGGTGAAGAATCAGCTGAACCAGAAGTAATCGAAGAAAAAACAGAGGAATAATGAAAAAAATAATCATTGGATTAGGTAATCCGGGTCCACGTTATGTTTTTACAAGACATAACGTGGGCTTTTTAACAGTTGACAGATTCGTGGAACTTAATAAAAGGTATATAGATTATAAAAAAATATCAGCAAAGACTTTTGAAGGATTTGAAACTAATGAATATGTAATTGTTAAACCAATTACATATATGAATTTATCTGGTCAATCACTTTTTGAACTCAAAAAAAAATATGGAGAAATAGAAGCACAAAATATTATTGTTGTATATGACGATGTAGAACTCGATTTAGGAAAAATGAGAATAAGGCCAAAAGGATCTGCTGGAGGTCATAATGGCGTTAAATCTATAATAGGGGCTTTAAATTCAGATGATTTTGCAAGAATAAGAATTGGTGTCAATAAAAAACCACCATATATGGATTTAGCAGATTATGTACTTTCTGAATTTTCTAAAAATGAATTAGAAAATATTTATAAAATAATAGATCCCGCTTGTGAAGCCCTGGAAGAGCTTTTAAATGAAGATGTTCAAAATGTTATGAATAAATTTAATGGTAAAAATTTTTTGGACGCTTGATATTTTATTGTTGAATTTATGTTATAATTATTACATATAAGATTAACAATTAAGCGGGAGTTAAAATTATGAGATTTAAAAATATTTTTAATAAAACAGCAAGAAATATGACATTACAGAATATCTTTCTTGTTGTTACTATAATATTGTTATGGTTTATATTGATATTTTTTACTGGTAGCAAGGTTAGAAATATTTCTAAAAATAATATTAATTCATTTGATTATGTTATTGATGTTTATAAAAGTAATTTTGATTATTTATTTAAAAATGATATTGGACAACTTCCAGATATTTTTAATGATATTTATATTTTAAATGATGGAGAAGAAAATAAAAATTTTGTTTTTAATAGAAGTATTTTTGAAACTCTGAATAAAGAAGATTCTTTATTTTTACATGAAGATAAATTATTTTTGTATTTCAATTATACTGATAAAACAGTTGTAGCAGAATTGAACAAGGATAATCTTATTTTTGAAAATAGTCATTTTTTTTACATTTTGAATGAAAATAATGATATTATTATTGGAAATAATATGGATCATGAAGTTAAAATTGGGAGAAATAACTTAAATTTTCAGAAATTTAAATTTTATTTTAATGAAATAAAAAAAATAAATAATTTGTTTTTTGTAACATCTATAGATATTTCTTTAGAGTCATATATAATTATTTTTTATACAATATTATCTTTTGGATTATTATTTTGGAATATAAGAACTAAATATAGATCTTTGAAACTTCTTGGGGATTTTGAGACAGAGTTTTCTCAAATAATAAGTAGTATAGAACTTCTTTTAAAAGAATTAAGAACTTTTGATAATCAAAGTATTTCAATAATACCTGAAGTGAAATTCGATGGTATTCTTGATAATATTAAGAATAAAGAATTTAAATTCGAAGGATTGAAAGAATTAAAAGAAGTAGAGGAAATAACCTTAAAAGAATTTATAGAATTACTTGAAAATTTAAGTGCATCTTATGAAGAGATAACATCTTCAAATGATGAACTTGAAAGTCTTTATAGAGAACTTGAAAAGACATATAATAAACTTGAAGATACGTATATTAATTTTTCTAAAAAATTGTCTAAAATAGCTGAAAAATATGATGATATAACTGGTAAACATATTGAAAGAGTTGCAGAATACTCTGTTTTTATAAGTCAACAATTGAATATGAATACTTCTTTTACCGATAAAATTCATTATTTTGCCCCTTTACATGATATAGGGAAACTCATGATAGATAAAAAAATTTTGAATAAAGAAGGAAGATTGACAAAAGAAGAGTTTGAAGAAATGAAGAAACATACTCTTTATGCAGCTGAAATTCTTGGTGATGATGAAGAGTTTGAATTTGCAAAAAATATAGCTTTGTACCATCATGAAAAGTATAATGGCAAAGGTTATCCTTTTAATAAATCTGGAGAAGAAATACCTTTAGAAGCAAGAATTATATCTTTGGCAGATGTTTATGATTCTTTAAGATCTCCAAGAAGTTATAAACCTTCTTTTTCGCATGAAAAAGCTTATGATATAATTGTAAATGGAGATTGGAAAACATCGCCAGATGATTTTGATCCTAAAATAATGAAAATTTTTAAAGAAAATCATGAAAAATTTAATGAAATATATGAATCATATAAAGAAGACATTTAATGTCTTCTTTTTTAATTCTATTTTTAAAAGTATCTTGAGTATGATAGAATAATTATATAAGATGATTATTTTAAATAAGGCAATAGGTGATATTATGGATGATTATAAAAGAGATAAAGTAATGGTTTTTAATGATACAGGAGAAGAGATAAGGGTCGCTTTGTTAGAAAATAATATACTTTCTGAGATCTTCTTTGAAGATATAGAAGCGGATAAAAATTCTGGGAAAATATTTATAGGAAGAATAGAAAATGAAGTTACAGGCCTTGAAGCTTTTTTTGTAAATATAGGCATGAAAAAAAATGGTTTTTTAAGATTTAAAGATCTTGTAGGATTACCCAATGAATACAAACGTGGTGACAATGTTATAGTACAAGTTAGAAAGGATGGTAATTCAAGAAAAGGTCCTCAACTTTCCATGCAAATAAATATACCAGGTAATTACACTGTTTATATGCCTTATGGTGAGGGAAGTATTGGTATATCGAGAAAAATAACAGAACAAAGTGAGAGGGATAGAATAAGAGAGATAGCTGAAGATATAATGTATGAAACTGAAGGTTTGATTTTTAGAACTAATTGTCAAGGAATTGATAGGGAAACCATAA
This sequence comes from Oceanotoga sp., assembly GCF_030445905.1. Taxonomy (NCBI): domain Bacteria; kingdom Thermotogati; phylum Thermotogota; class Thermotogae; order Petrotogales; family Petrotogaceae; genus Oceanotoga; species Oceanotoga sp. The sequence goes on from NZ_JASUSU010000002.1 coordinate 27,159, forward strand.
ACGAAGAGGTACTTAAGTTAAGAAGAATAATGCATAAGATTTTATTAGATTATAAAGATTCAAATAAACCGGGACTTCTTTATTCTGAAGAAGATTTTGTTGATTATGTTCTCAGAGAAAGATTAGATTCAGCTGTTTCAAGAATAGTTATGGATTCTAAAGAATTATATATTAAAATAAGGAGAAAAATAGATAAAATAGATTTTTCTCCAGTATTGGAATTAAAAACAAAAGATTCATTTAATTATTATGATATATATTTACAAATAAATGATATATTTGCCAGAAAAATAGATTTAAAAAGTGGTGGAACCATAACAATAGATAAAACTGAAGCTATGACTGTTATAGACATAGATTCAGCGGGAAATATAAAAGGTGAAAATATCGAAGAAACTTCTTTTTCTACAAATATGGAAGCAGCTCGAGAAATAATGAGACAATTGAGGTTAAGAAATATAGCAGGTATCATAATAGTTGATTTTATAGATATGTACAATGAAAAACATAAACAAGCTATAATAGAATTAATATCCTATGAATTAAGAAAAGATAAGGCTAGAGTTACTATAGTTGGATTTACAGAACTTGGACTACTTGAGTTGACAAGGAAAAGAACAAGTCCTTCAATAGATTCTTTAATATATACTCCTTGTCCAGTTTGTCATGGTACAGGAAGAGTTTCAGCACCATCTGTAGTTTATAATAGGATGATTCAAGAAGTTGAAGATTCTTTAAAAGAACTATCAGAACATGATATAAAACAAGTTTTAGTCAGTATTCATCATAATTTGTCTGGATATGTCACTCCAGAAATAAAAGCAAAACTTGAAGAAAAGACTGGTACAAAGATTAAATTTGAATTTAATTGGACAGATCCAAATACATACAATATAAGATATAAAAAATAGGTGATAAGATGAAATTTATTAAAGGTATTATTATTATTATTTTAGTTTTTATAGCAATTATGCTATTTATAAGTGTTTTTAATGTTTTTAATTCTAAGAATTATAGATCTCATGAAAATATAACCTCTAAAACGGCTTATGAAAGACAAAATTTTGTCGACTATATACAAAACCCAGATATAATAAAAAATGTTTCTAATAGTTATTATTTTAAAACAATTCAGGACAAAGGAATTGTTTTTAATAAAGTAAAAAATATAAACAATGAGAAATATGCTGTATTGGGGTATGGAGATAATAATAATTTGTTATATGAATTTGATATTGAAGGAAATATTCAAAAAAAGTTTTTAATAGAAAGTGGATATGTTAGATTTTATGATTTTGCTTATAAAAATGGAAGTTATATATTTGTAGGTGAAAAAGGTCAAAAACCTTATATTTTGAGTATAGATTCAAATGGAGGAAAGACTTGGTCTAATATATTTCAAAAAGATGGTAGATTTTATGTAGTGAATTCCACACTTGATGGATTTATCGTTGGAGGATATTCTAAAAAAGATGATAATAGACAAGCTTATATTGCAGAGTTGAATTCTATAGGTAATAAAATTTGGGATTCGGAATATGGTAGAGAAGATGCCGAAGAAATAAAAGATATATATGTAAATCCTAATTATATTGTTGCTGTTGGAGTTACAAATTCTAATCCTAAAAAACAAAATGATATATTGATATTAAAATATAGCCGAGAAGGTGTTTTAAAGTTCGATGGTGAATATGGGAACTCTATTTATGATGAATTTACCACATCTGCTATTATAGACGAGAATAACAAATTATATGTATCTGGATACATAGTTCCAGAAAATCAAAGTACATGGAAACCATTTTTGTTAAAAACTGTTTCTGATATAGAAAGAGATGGTCAGGTAAAACCAGAATTTTTTGAGACGAAAGCCGTTCAAAATTTATCAAGAATATTAGAGATGAAGAAAATAGGAGAAAGAATTTATACGGCTGGATTTTCAGTTGAAAAATGGCCAGACTATGATGGATTTATAAAAATAATGAATTTAAATGGAAATCTTATAGAACAAAAAATATTTGGCACAGAAAATGAAGATAGAATATATTCTTTTGATATTGCAGAAGATCATTCTATAATAGCTGTTGGATATCAAAGTGCTGGAAACACTGTTTATCCGCTGATTTTAAAGACTGACTCTAATTATAGATTGCCTGGATATGAGAAATGAAACGAAAAAGAAAAAATAATTAAGGTACTCGTTACAACTTGTAACTTGACAGATTTTAATTCTTAGGTTATAATAAATATCGGTTAGCGAATGAAACGAGCGAAACAAAAGAAACAAGCTTCAAGTAATGAAGTTAACCACTATGCAGTGACCCGCTAGCTCAGATGGTAGAGCATTTGACTTTTAATCAAAGGGCCCTGGGTTCGAGTCCCAGGCGGGTCACCATTTTTTTATATCTAAAGGGCGAGAGTGGCGGAATTGGCAGACGCGCTGGACTTAGAATCCAGTGGAGTGATCCGTGTGGGTTCAAGTCCCACCTTTCGCACCAAAGCATGCGGAAATAGCTCAGCGGTAGAGCACTTGCTTGCCAAGCAAGGGGTCGCGGGTTCAAATCCCGTTTTCCGCTCCAAAATAAACGAAAGCATAATTGCTTTCGTTTTTTTATTTTATTTTTTATTTCACATAATTTCACATAATTAGAACATTTTTCTGCCAATCTTTTTTTTTATAATATAAATGAAAATAAAAGGAGGCGGATTTTATGAAGAAGATTTTATTAGTTGGTGCTGTTATTGGATTAATAAGTTTATTTGCATTTGCAGGTTATATGGGATATAAAGGCGATTCAAGGAATTATGGTGATTTTGATAAAACATTTAGTTATGGAAGTAGATCATGTCATGATTATTATGATAATTCATATGGCAGAAATATGATGAATGATGATAGAAGGTATGATATGAGAAATAATATGGGATATAGAAGTGATGATAGAAATTTTAATAATTATTCGCATATGAAGAATAACTCTTATAGTGATTTACTCGTAGAGAAATATTTACCAGAAAGATTAGATGAATACAAAGATTTAAAAGAACAAAAGATTTCATTGATGGAAGAGATGAGAGGTTTAAGATTTAGAGATTATAATGATAATTATAGAGGATATCAACATATGGAAGATTTAAATATTGCTTTAGATAATGATGATGATGAACAAATAAAAAATATTTTGAATGAAATGATTAATGAACAAAAAGAAAGAATAAAAGATATGCAAGATTTTTTAAATGAGAATAAATAATATATAATAGAAGTAAATTAATCAATGCTCAGAATTTAAAATTCTGAGCTTTTTGAGGTGATAGTATGAACTATAAAATTTATCTTCTTGAAGATGAAGAAAATTTAAATACTATACTAAAAAGTTATCTTGAAAAAGAAGGTTGGGAAGTTAAAAGTTTTTTAAAAGGATTTGATGCTGAAAAATATATAGAAGATAAACCAGATTTGTGGATACTCGATATAATGTTACCGGATACTGATGGATTTGAGTTTATAAAAAAAATAAAAAATTTTGATAATACTACTCCTGTTATTTTTATATCAGCGAGAGACACTCAGATAGATAGAGTTGTTGGCCTTGATATGGGATCTGATGATTATCTTTCAAAACCTTTTATGCCGAGAGAACTTATTATAAGAGCAAAAAATCTTTTAAATAGAGTTTATGGACATAGCTTAGTAGATAAAATTATAGATCTTGGAAATATAAAAATAGATCCATTAAAAAGAATTATAATAGATTCCGGAGTAGAAATAGAATTAACTTCTAAAGAATTTGATATGGTTTATTATTTATCTAAAAATGCTGGAAATGCTTTTTCACGTGAAAAATTATTAGATGAGATATGGGGAAAAGATTATTTTGGCTCAGATAGAGTAGTTGATGATTTAATAAGACGGCTCAGAAAAAAAGTTATTAATTTGAATATAGAATCAATATATGGATATGGATATAGAGTATCTAAATCATGATAAAAAATAGACTAGGTTTAAAAATTTGGATAAGTTTTACATTAATAATAATATTAATATATATTCTTATGGCTTTTATGAATATAAATTCTATAAGGAATTTTTTTACTGAAGAAGTTTATAAAGCTCTTGAGGATGCTCAAAATTATGTTATAAACAATGATATAAATATGCATGATATGATGATGGGAAATCAAATCAGAGGCTTTCAAAACATAAGAAATGTTCAACATGTTATAATAGATAATTATGGTAATATAAAATCTTATAAAATGATGGGTAATAGAAATTTGGAATATAATAAATTTTTTTATAAAATTTGGGATAAGATTCAAAAAGATAATTATTCGAACTTTGGGTATTTGAACAATGAAAACAATAAAATTTATTATAAAATTTCAAGAATAAAAGAAGGTTATCTCATATCTTTTACTCCTGATACATATAAAAAAGAACTTGAATTTTCCCTTTTTAGAAGACTTTTAATAGGGGCTTTGATATCTTCTATTATAGTTTTTTTTATTTCTTATATTTTATCAAGATATTTAACTGTACCTATTTTAAAACTTGAAAAGACAGTTTCAAAAATCTCTAAAAGACAGTGGGAAGAAGAAGTAAAAGTTAAAAGAAATGATGAAATAGGAGATTTAGCAAATTCTATAGAACTTTTGAGAAAAAGATTGATAGAAAATGATGATTCTCAACAAAAGTCTTTACAGTATATTTCGCATGAATTAAAAACACCTTTAATGGTAATAAGAAGTTATACACAGTCTATAAGAGATGGTATATTTCCAAAAGGAAATCTTCAAAACACTCTTAATGTTATAGATGAAGAAATGGATATTATGGAAAAAAGAGTTAGAGATCTTATCTATTATTCTAAACTTGATTTTATAAGTAAAAACCAAAAAGAAAAAAGTATTTATAATATTTCAAAAATAGCTTTTGAAGTTTCTAAAAGATTTGAAAATATGAATGAAAATATAAAATGGATTTTTGAAGCTAAAGATATAAATTTTTTAACTAATGAAGAGCAAATAATAGTTTTATTTGAAAATATATATGAAAATCAAATAAGATATACAAAAACTTTCATTAAAACACTTATAGATGAAGATAAAGATAATATATTTATTATTGTAGAAAATGATGGAGAAAAAATAAAAGAAGAAAATGAGACTTTTCTTTTTGATGCTTTTTATAAGGGAAATAAAGGTAAGTTTGGACTCGGTCTGTCCCTTGTATATAGAATAGTTAAACTTTATGGTGGAACGATAAGTATATATAATTCATATAATGGTGTGAAATACGATATAAAAATAAAAAAATGAGCAGTTCATATGAACTGCTCATTTTATATTGCACATTCTACAAAACCTATTCCTATTGATCCAGGACCAGAGTGGGCTCCTATAACAGCTCCAAGAGTGCCAGAGTATATTTTTATATCATCAAAAGATTCTTTCAAAAGTTCTATTATGTAATTTTCATCATTTTTACATAAAGCTTCTCTTGTACATATTATAAGGTTCTTAGGCTCTTTAATTCTTGATAGAGCAATTTTTGTCATCGTATTTAAACTGTTTTTTCTACCTCTAACTGCCTTTACCGCTTTTACTTCTCCTTCGACAAATTCTGCTATTGGTTTTATATTTATTATTTTTCCTAAAAATGCAGTAGCGCCGCCTATTCGTCCACCTTCTTTCATATATTTAAGGGTTTTAACAGAAAATAAGGTGTTCATGGTGTTGAGTGTTTCTTTTGCTTTTTTTACTACTGTTTCATACTTGAAATTATTTTTTATCATTTTTGCTATTGATATTTCCAGTGCAGCCTGACCACAAGTACAGCTTTTAGAATTTATTACTTCTATATTTGAATCTTTATATTTTTCTAAAAATTGTTTTTTTGCTATATTGGCATTTTGAAAACTTCCAGAAAGTTGTGGAGATATTGTTGTTACTATGATATCTTTATTGCCATTTTTATAAGATTTTTCATATCTTTCATACCAATCATTTGTATTTGGAGCAGCTGTTTTTGGTATTTTCTTAGGATTTTTTTCCATTCTTTTAAAGAATTCTTCATCAGATATATCAATGTTATGTCTATAAAAATTAACATCATCAAAAGTTATATAAAACGGTATTTTCAATATCCCAAACTCTTTCACTAGATTATCAGGAAGATTACTTGCAGAATCACATATTTGACCTATACTATTTTTCATAAAAACCTCCCCCTTTAAAATATCTTTTTACTCTATTATAACATTTTATTTCTGAATAAAAATGTTCAATTTATATACTAAAGTTTATTTTTGAATTAAAAAGTTAATTTTATAATAATGATAATTAAAATAAACATTAATTTAATTTAGGCTTACTTAGTCTTAATTATTATGATATAATATTTTTGTGATATAAATTTTATTTTTAGTGGGATACTTGGAGGGAATTTTATGCAAATTGGTCAAAAACTTTTATTATTATTTATTACAATCATGGTATTTATGGGAATAATATTTACTGGATTATTGCTGTATTCTTTACAATATTCTTCAAATACAGTAAAAGATGATCTCATTGAGGGAATATTGGAAATGAGTGAGAATGTTATAGAAAGTAAATATCCAGGGGATTGGGTTATTAAAAATGATGTTATTTATAAAGGTGATGTAAAGATAAATAAAAATCAGGAATTTATAAACAGTTTAAAGAGCGATAAATTTTATTATTCTTTTTTTGCAGAAAATAAAAGAATTTTAACCAGTATAGAGAATGTAGAAAATCAATTTCTCGAAGATGATATATATCAAGAGGTTTTGAAAAATGGAAATTATGATGTAAATATTAAAATTAATGAAATTAGTTATAGAGGAACTTATAAATTACTTAGAGATAAAAATAATAGAGCTATAGGAATATTTTTTGTTGGAGCAAGAAATGATGATTCTGATAAAATAATGAAATTTGATAGAAACATGGCATTGATAATAATTTTGATTTTAGTAATAATAAGTAGTGTTATATTTTATTTTTATGCTAGAAACAATATAACTTTACCTCTTCTATATTTATCAGAACAAATTGTTTTATTTGGTGATGGGGACCTTTCAATAAAATTCAAACAGAAAACTAAAGATGAAATTGGTAAAATGGCTGGTGCTTTAAAGGCGATGACAGATAATTTAAGAAATTCTATAGAAGAAATAAAAGAAAATTCTAATGAAATTAATAATGCTTCAACCTCTTTACTTGGTATTTCACAAGAATCAAATGCATCTATAATACAAATAAGTACTACATTGAGTAATATAAATGAAAGCAGTATGCAAACATCGAACTCTGTTAATCAAATAAATTCTGGAGTTGAGGAAATAGCACATAATTCTGAAAGTATTTCAAAGTCTGCTCAAAGACTTTTAGAAATTTCTCAAGAAACATCTGATAATGCTTTAGAGGGAAAGAATAGTATAAGTCTAACTATGAATACAATTGAAAAAACTGTTGAACAATCTTTAATAAACGAAAAGACTTCTAATCAATTGGGAGAATATGTTAATGATGTTAATTCTATTCTCATAAGTATAAATTCAATAACAGAACAAACAAATCTTTTAGCTTTAAATGCTGCAATCGAAGCTGCGCGTGCAGGAGAAGCAGGAAAAGGATTTGCTGTAGTTGCAGATGAAATAAGAAAACTTGCTGAAGAGAGTAAAAAAGCTACTGAAGAGATAGCGGTTATTTTAGATAAAGTTCAAATAGGTACCAAAGAAGTAAAGAATTCCTCTACTAAAACAAAAGATCTCATTTCGGATATAGATAAAAATGCCAGAGTTATAGAAGATAAGTTCAACAATATAGATGAAAGAGTTAAATCTATAACTGATATGGTAGAAAATTTAACCGTTTCAAGTGAAGAACAATCAGCTTCTACGGAAGAAATAAGTTCAACCATGAATGAGATATCTGTTTCTGTTGAAAATATATGTTCTGAGATAGAAAATACAACAAATGCGATTGTTTCTCAAGCCAACAATGTAAGTAATCTAACAGATAATTCTGAAAAATTAAAACTTATGGCTGAATCTTTGATGAACTTTGTTAATCAATATAAGATATAATAAAATATAATAGCTTATCTTTAGATAAGCTATTATATTTTGAAATCTGATCTTTTGAAAACATTGTATGAAATAAAAGTTATTATAAAAGATAGAAAAATTATTATTATACTATTTGAAAAAAATATTTTATTATTTTCAACGGTTTCTATTAAAGGAATATATTTGAATATACTCATATAACTTATAAAATTTATAGATTCAAAGCTCTCTCCAAGAGTATTTCCGAAATACATAAATATTAATATTATCGTTGATACAGCTGTATTTACTGAAGATTTTTGAGATATTATACCTATGAGTGTTGATAAAGAATAAAAAAACAATTGAACTGTAAGTGAATAAAGTCCAAAACCAAGAAGTATTTTTACAGAATATTCTGTTTTTATAAAAATATTGAATAATAATAATGTATTTACTGTAAAAATTAAATTTAGGATTATTATATAGAAAATCCCAGAAAGGAATTTTTGTATAAAAATAAATTTTCTTGAAACGGGTTTTGTAATTAAAAATTCTATTGTTTTAGAATCGAATTCTTTTACATATAAATTCGAAGATAAAAAGGTTGCAAAAAAAGCTCCGAGAAAATAAGTAAAAGTCATTCCTTCAGAACCAAAAATACCTTCAGCTTTAGAAAACATTTCTTTATTAAAATTAAATGTTTGTAGTAAAAATTTTGGGAATTTATCCACAAAATCCATTAAAGGTCCCATATTTTCTAGTAATTTATTTGTTATTGGTATATACATAAAACCAAAAAGAATAAATATCATTGTCCAAATAAAGAAATTCTTGAAATTATATTTTAGTTCTTTTTTTATCAAAAACATTTTTTCACCTCTTATTTATAATATTCTATGAAAATATCTTCAAGTTTTGGTCTGTCAATTTTTATATCATCAAAACTACATTTTGAAAGTATTCCAAAAAAAATTTTCAGATTTTTATTTTTTATTTTAAATAAATAATCATTATCTTTAATTCTTTTATGATTATATTTATTTAAATCATTTATAAAAGTCAAATTAGATAAATAAATTTCTTTTATGGAATAATCTTTTAGCTCATCTATTTCAAATTCTTTTATAAGATTCCCTTCTTTTACTATACCAACACGATCACAAATTTTTTCAACCTCTGATAATATATGAGATGAAAAAAGAATAGTAGATCCTTTTTGTCTTTGTAATTCTATTATTTCATAAAGTTTTTGTTGCAAAATTGGATCTAAACCATTTGTGGGCTCATCTAATATTAAAAAATCTGGATTATGAACAACACTTTGAAGAATTCCAATCTTTTTTTTATTTCCCAAAGATAATTCTTTAAATTTCTTTTTTGTGTCTATATTTAATGTTTCTAATAAATATTTTTCATATTTTTCATCATAATTAATATAAAAGTTTTTATTGAATTGTAAAAAATCATATATTTTCATTTCACCATAAAAATTGACTTCACCAGGTAAATACCCCAATTTTTGTTTTATTTCTTTATTATCACTTGGCAATTCATATTTATCAAAAAAAATATTTCCTTCATCTTGTTTTAATAAGCCTATTAATATTCTCAAAGTAGTTGTTTTCCCAGCTCCATTAGGGCCTATAAGACCATAAACTTCACCTTTTTTTATTTGAAAATCAATATTTTCTATACCTCTATTTTTCCCATAATATTTTTTTAGATTTTTTACTTCTATCATTTTATACCTCCTTGAATTGTATATTTTCATTATACATTAAATTTAATATAAAAATCTGAAATGAGAATTATTTTAATGTTTTTTTGATAATTTGTAAAAATAAACTTATTTTATGGTATAATTTTGTTGAATTAATTTTTATTTATAAAAACCTTTGTATAAAAGCTCTTTAAAGAGCATAATATAAGGAGGGTTTTATATGGAAGACAAGATGATAGTTGGAGGTTGGAGTGAGTTTAAAACTGATATTTCTGATGAAGAAATGAGTGTTTTCAGTCAATCTATGGAACATTTTGTTGGAGTTAAATATACACCAATAGCAGTTGCAACTCAAGTCGTAAGTGGTATGAACTATTGTTATTTTTGTAATGCAAAGGCTGCATATCCAAATTCTCCTAATGAAGCAGCTATGGTCGAAATATATAAACCTATTAAAGGAGATGCACATATAACTCAAATTAGAAAGTGCATATTGTAGATAATAATTTAATTATATAATAATTTTTTAAGATCCAAGACTATACTCGATTATATTGAAGTATGGTCTTGGATTTTTAATTTGATTAAATCATAATATTGTTGTAAAATTATAGTGTATTATTAAAAGGAGATGATACCATGGAAAAAATTTCTGAGGACTTAAAAAAGAAAATTCTTGTATACCAAAAATATGAATTAACTGAATATTTAATATATAACAAAATTGCAAATAAAATCAAAGACGAAAAAAATAAATATGTTCTTAAATCTATAGCTGAAGATGAAAAAAAACATTATGAATTTTGGAAAAAATATACCGAAAAAGATGTAAAACCAAATTATTTTATGGTTTATTTTTATTATTTTATTTCAAGGCTTTTTGGACTTATTTTTGGTATAAAGCTTATGGAAAAAGGTGAAGAACAAGCTCAACTTACGTATGAAGATATTGTCGATAAAATTCCAGAAGCTATATCAATAATAAAAGATGAAGATAAACATGAAAATGAATTAATAAATTTGATTCATGAAGATAAATTGAATTATGTTGGTTCAATAGTCCTTGGATTGAATGATGCCTTAGTAGAACTAACTGGAACTCTTGCGGGTTTAACTTTTGCGTTGAGAAACACCAATATAATAGCGATATCAGGTCTTATAACTGGTATAGCGGCATCTTTTTCTATGGCTGCTTCAGAATTTTTATCTAAAAGATCAGATGGAGATGAAGATGCTTTAAAATCATCTTTTTATACTGGAATAGCTTATATTTTAACAGTTTTTTTCTTGATTTTACCTTATTTATTGTTAAAAAATTATTTTTTAGCTCTTTCTATAACCCTATTTATAGCGGTTCTAATAATTTTAATATTTAATTTTTATATATCTGTTGCAAAAGATATGTCTTTTAAAAAACGTTTTTTAGAAATGTTTTTTATAAGTATGGGAGTTTCAGCTTTTTCTTTTTTTGTGGGGTATTTAGTTAGAATAATTTTTGGGATTGATATTTAAAATTTAAATACATTTATTTTTTTATTTAATTTATTTGATATATTTTTTAATTCAGAAGCTTTTAAATTTAAGTCCAATGAATTTTTGTTATTTGTATCAGATATTTTTTCTATATCTGATATTGAATTATTTATAATCTCAAGTTCTTTATTCAATGAAACTATAATATCATCTATAGTTTTAGTTTGATTGTATTGTTCATTTGCCATTTGATTTAAATCAATGATATCTTCATTTAAATTTTTAGTTTTTAAAAATATAGAATTAAATATTTCTAAAGAATCTTCTAATATTTTTTTTGAATTATTCAATGAAATATTAGTTTTTTGAGTGCCTTTTTTCGAAATTTCACTAAATTTACGAGTTTTCATCAATATATTTGATATTTGTTGAGTTGCTTGTTTACTTTGGTCGGCAAGCTTCCTTATTTCTCCAGCAACAACGGCAAATCCCTTCCCGGATTCTCCAGCACGAGCTGCTTCAATAGAAGCGTTTAATGATAATAAATTAGTTTGTTCTGTTATATTTTCAATGGTATATAATATTTCTTCTATTTTTAGAGAATTTTCAATCAATTTGTTTATGTTTTGAGTTGATTTTTGTACTTCATCATGTATTCCATTTATATTTTGACTTATATTTTGTAGATTGTTTTGACCTTTATTTGATAATTCCAAAAAATATAAATGTTCTTGTTTAAGATTTGAAGATGATTTAGACAATTTCTTAGAGTTTTGTGATAGAAAATTTTTATTTTTGTTTAATATATCTACATCTTTTGAAAATGAAAGTACTCTTTCATTAACATTTTTAGATCCTCTTTTTAAATTTTCTGAATTTATTTTTAAGTTTTCTGACATATTATAAAGATTTTGAGATATATTATTTATATCTTTTGAATTAGAATTTATATCTAAAAAGGAATTTTTTAATTCTTTAGTAGTTGATTCGAGTGAATTAAATATTTTTGAAATTTCATCTTTAGTATTTATTTTAAATTCAGTATTCAAATTTCCATTTTTTAATTCTTTGATATTATTTTGTAGTTTTATTATGGGCGTTGAAATTAACTTTCCCATTATTATAGATATAATTAAAAAGACTATTATAGATATAAAAAAAATCATAATTAAAGAATTGTTTAATCTGTCCAAATCTTTGTAAAGAATATTTTTATTTATTGTAAGACCTAAAATCCAAGGGGAATTTTTAATCTTTTTTATCATTATTATATCTTCATTTGAATCTATTTTCTGTATTTTTGAATTATCATTCAGTATTATATTTTTATATGAAATATCTTTTATATTATCAAGCCATGCTGACCCTTTTCCTGATAGATTAATTTTTGAAACTATATTTTCAATTCTTTCAAATTTTATTGTAACACCATAAATACCGATTTTTTCTTGATTTATATCTTTTAAAATAAATATCATATCAAATAATTTTTTTTTAGAATCATTTAAATATATATTGCTTATATGAAAGTCTTGATTTTCTTCTATTATTTTTAAATGAGGAGAATTTGAATAAGAGGTTTCTCCTTCTTTTAAAGACCATCCATCCCCTTTTTTATCAAATATAAATATATTTTCATATATATCTTCTTTTTGCATTAATCTGTTTTCAAATTCTCTTTCTATCATATCCCAAGTACCCATTATAGTGGCGTCTTCGATGAGCCAATTATTTGTTAAATAACTTTCAATTTCATCTTTTAATCCATATATTAATGTATTTATTTGATTTGTAGATGCATTCATTATTTCAAAACTAAAATCAGAAGTTAAATTTTTTATTGTATTTGATGAATTTGAAGATATTATCAAGTATAAAATTATGAAGATTATTATTAAGGTAGAAGAAAACATTAAAATTATTTTATGGCTTATCTTTTTCATTGACCACACCCCTATAATATTAATTTATGGATCTATTTTAATATTATTGAAGTAGGGTTTGAATTATATTAAGAAATTTTAAGTAATATTAATTTTTTTATTTTAAAAATATTTTATAAAGAAAATGAGAAGATATAAATCTTCTCATTTGCATATAGTATCTATAATATTTCTTGCAATAGAACCTTTTTTGGGTATATCAGGTAAATTATTTTTATCAAACCATTTTGCATCAGTTATTTCAACTCCATCTGGTATTATTTCACCAGAATCATATTCAGCAGTAAAACCAACCATCAAAGAATTAGGAAAAGGCCATGTTTGAGAGTTGAAATATTTAATATTTTTGATTGTTATCCCAATTTCTTCCATTACTTCTCTTTTTACAGTATCTTCAAGAGATTCTCCCCATTCTACGAAACCAGCTATAATAGAATACATGTTTTCTTTAAATTTATCATTGTGAGCTAATAGTATTTTATCATCTTTGGTTATTCCAACTATGATTGCGGGAGATATTTCTGGATATATTATAAAACCGCATTTATTGCATCTCAAAAATCCTTCAGAAATATTTTCTGTAATTCTTTCACCACATTTACCACAGAATTTATGTTTAGTTTTCCAGTTTATTATTTCAAGAGCTCTTGATAAAATTATAAAATCTTCTTGTTCTATAAAAGGTAATAAATTTCTGAGATTTATTTTTTCAAAAAAAATTTTTTCTTGTTCATTTATATTAATTGCGAATATTTTTTTTGAATTTAATTTTCCTATATAACTTCTATCTATTAATTCTATATTTTTATTTTGAAGTTCTAAAGGCGTCATATAAAAACAGTTGTTTGTATTTATAAAAATCTCATTATTACTAATACAAACTATTAAAAAATCATTATCTTCTGGAATATCAGGATCCCAATTTATATTTATCATAAAATCCCCCTAAAATTTAATTTTTAACTACATTAAAAATTATACCAAAATTTAATTTTTTTTAGTAATTGAATAATATTTTATAAAAATATATAATTAATATAGAAATAAATAAAGAAAGGAGTAATATGATGAGAAATATTGTTAAAAGAGTCGCTGCAGTACATGATTTATCGGGTTTTGGAAGATCTTCACTCTCGGCAATAACTCCTATTATTTCAACTATGGGAGCCCAAGTCTGTGCAATACCTACAGCAGTTTTATCTACACATACCGGAGGTTTTGAAAATTATAGTTTTGTAGATCTTACAGATTCTATGACTGAATATATTAATCATTGGAAAAGTCTTAATATAGATTTTGACTGTATATATACAGGTTTTTTAGGTTCTCCTAAACAGATCGATATTATTACTGATTTTATAGATTACTTTAAAAAAAATGATAATTTTGTGGTTATAGATCCTGTTATGGCAGATAATGGTGAACTTTATGCCACTATGACTGAAGAAATGGTTATGAAAATGAAAAATTTTATAAAAAAAGCCGATATTATAACTCCAAATTTTACCGAGGCTTGTTTTTTATTGGGAGAGAATTATGAAAAGATTACAGATGAAAAAATATTAAAAGACTGGATGATAAGATTATCTGAAATGGGGCCTCAAATAATAATACTTACAAGTGTACCTGAAAAAAATGAAAAAGACACTTCTACTTTAGCTTATAATAAAAAAGATAATAAATTTTGGAAAGTAAGCTGTCAATACATACCAGCTTTTTACCCAGGTACTGGAGATGTTTTTACATCTGTTATAGTGGGAAGTCTTTTAAATGGAGACTCTTTGCCAATAGCGATAGACAGAGGAGTAAAGTTTATAACTACGGCTATAAGAGCGAGTTATGGTTATGATTATCCAAAAAGAGAAGGTGTTTTATTAGAAAAAGTTTTGGATAGTCTGAAAGTACCAGTTACAATAAGTACATATGAATTAATGTAAATGGAGGGATTAAATTGAATTTATTAGAAAATATGGAGAAGTATGCAGATTTAATTTTAAAAGTTGGAATTAATCTTGAAAAAGGACAGAAATTAGTTATTAAAACCGATACTGATTCTATAGAACTTGCAAGAGTAATTCAAGAAAAAGCATATGATATTGGTGCAAGAGATGTTTATATGGATATCTCTGATTCAAAATCTACTTTAATAAAATTTTTAAAAGCTCCAGATGAAGCTTTTAAAGAATATCCATCTTGGAAGGCAGAAGGAATGGAAAAGCTTGCGGAAGATGGAGCTGCATTTTTATCAATTATCTCTGAAGATCCAGATTTATTCAAAAATGTAAATCCTGATAGACTTTCTAAATGGAATATAACAGCTTCCAAGGCTTTAAAAAAGTATAGAAATATATTGATGAGCGGATCGATAAATTGGTGTGTTGTAGCCTCAGCATCTCAAAGATGGGCTGACAAAGTTTTTCCTAATATAGAAAAAAATAAAAGACTTGAAAAATTATGGGAATATATATTTAAAACAGTAAGAGTAGATAATTTAGACCCTATTTCAGCTTGGAAAATCCATATGCAAAATTTGAATGATAAACTTTCTTATTTAAATAAAAAACAATTTGATAAATTAATATACAATTCTAAAACAGCAAATCTTGAAATAGGATTACCTAAAGATCATATTTGGATTGGAGGGGGCCTAAAAAATACTAAAAGTTTAGTTGAATTTGTTCCAAATCTTCCAACTGAAGAAATATTTACAATGCCTGATAGAAATAGAATAGATGGTATTATAAAATCAACTATGCCACTTTCATATTCTGGAAATATAATAGAAAATTTTGAATTAAAATTTAAAGATGGAAAGGTTATTGATTTTAAAGCTGAAAAAGGTGAAAAAATATTAAGAAGTATTTTAGAAACAGATGAAAATGCTAAATATATTGGAGAAGTAGCTTTAGTACCAGATAATTCACCAATTTCTAATTTGAATTTATTATTTTATAATACTTTATTTGATGAAAATGCATCATGTCATTTGGCTTTTGGAGAGGCTTATAGGTATACTTTGAAAAATGGGTCAAATATGACTGAAGAAGAATTTAGGAATAAAGGTGGAAATACCAGTTTAACTCATGTGGATTTTATGGTAGGTTCTTCGGATCTTGAAATTATTGGTGTTGATAAAGAAGGAAATGAAGAAAAAATATTTTCTGACGGAAATTGGGCTTTTTAGTATTAAAATCAACTCACTAACCAAAAATATCTAACATAAAATATTTACAAGTAATTTAATAATTTATTTAAATTTAATCAGATTTACATTACGATTTAGTATTATGGTGGTATAATGGTTATGTGAGGTGATATGTTTGGATAAACAGTCATTAAAAGAAAAAAATTTAATAGAACAGATTAAAAATCTTGATATTGAAAGTATAGAAAAAGACAATCAAGAAGCAGTTATAAGGTATAAAAAGAAAAAAACACCTAATATTGATAAAGTCATGAAAAAATTGTTTTCTAAAGCATCTAAAAACAGTAACATTCTTTATTATGAAGATATAGATAGAGTTATACCTGTTGAAGCAAATAATGAAATAGACAGTTCTTTTATTGAAAATATTTATAATGAACTTGAAAAAAATGATATAAAAGTTGTGGAAAGAGTAGAAGAAGAATATGATGATGATGAATTTAAGAATGTTTATGCTGAAATAGGTTCAGAAATGTATGATAATATTAGTGTTTCAGACCCTATAAAAATATACCTTAAAGAAATAAGCAGAGTTAAATTGTTAAGTCCTCAGAGAGAAAGAAATCTTGCAAGAAGAGCTCAAAAGAATGATAAACGTGCAAGAGAAGAGTTGATAAAAGCGAATTTGAGACTTGTAATAAGTATAGCGAAAAGATACTCTGGTAGAGGATTGAGTTTTTTAGATTTAATCCAAGAGGGAAATATGGGATTAATAAAGGCGGTAGAAAAGTTTGACTGGACTAAGGGATACAAATTTTCTACTTATGCTTATTGGTGGATAAGACAAGCAGTTACAAGAGCTATTGCTGATTATGGAAGAACTATAAGAATTCCTGTTCATTTAGTTGAAACAATAAATTCTATGAACAAAGTTATAAATGATTTTGTTCAAAATAATGGAAGAAGTCCCGAAGTCGAAGAAATTGCTAAGATCATGAAAAAAACACCCGATAAAATTAAAGAAATATTGAATAATTCTAAAAGTATATTTTCTTTGAATTCTCCTATTTCAAATGATTCGGAAGGAGAAGGAGATTCTGAAATGATAGATTTTATAAAAGACAATGCTCCAACTCCAGAACAAATAGGTGAAAAAATGATTATTAGAGATACCATTGAAGAACTTATAAATCAACTCAAACCGAGAGAAGCTATGGTATTAAAAATGAGATATGGATTTCTTGATGGTAAACAAAAAACATTAGAAGAAGTTGGTGCGTTTTTTAATGTAACGAGAGAAAGGATAAGACAAATAGAAAATAAATCACTTAGAAAACTCAGACATCCAAAGAGAAGTAAAGTAATAAAAAGTCTATTAGAAGATTTCAAATATTAAAAGGAAGAGGTTATCCTCTTCCTTTTTTGATATAATTAATGATAGACAAGGGGGAAGATTAACATGATGAAAATAGGAGAGTTTTCTAAAAAATATGATTTAACGCCAGATACTGTAAGATATTATATATCTGAAGGACTTTTGATACCAAAAAAAATTCATAATCAATATTATTTTGATGAAAAATCTGAAATACAGATTAAAGAAATATTAGAACTCAAGAAATTAAAGTTTACAATATCTGAAATGAAAAAATTAATATCTTTTAATAGAATAAATGAGATATTAAGTGATGATCAAATTTATTTAGATGATTTTCTTGTTCAGAAAGAAAAAGAATTGAATGAAGAAAAAGAGAAGATAGAAAATGCCTTAAAAGTTATAAAAGAAAAGAAAAAACAGATGAGTTCTTTAAAAAAGAAGAAATTTAAATATGGAGTTCCAGTGAATGTTATTAATAATTTTTATTGTCCAACTTGTAAAAAAACATTAAAAATAAATACGTCTCAAATAATAGATAGTAGTATTTTTGATGGTTTTTTAGAATGTGAATGTGGTTATAAAGTTGAAATATCCGAAGGGATAATAAAAGCTCCGGGTTTTGATAATTTTGGTGTTGATAGAATTAAAAAATATGATGAAAATACTAAATTGAAAAAATATAATTCAGAAATAACTCCATATTTTTCAGCATTTTTTAAAAAATTATATGAATATAATATAAACTATGTAAAAGATGATTATAATGAAATACTCGAATTTGAATATGGAGATATAAACTTTCTTAAGTATTTTGATGATAATAAAAAAAAGAAAGTGAATTATTATTTATATAATAAAAGTTATCCAGCTATAAGTTTTGTAAAAAAGAAAATAGAGAAAAGTGAACTTGTTTTAAATCCAATATTTATGTGTGGTGATTTTGATGCATTACCATTTAGAGATAATTTTTTTGATATTATATTCGATATCACAGGGTCTATAAATTATTTATCTTTTTTACAAGAACCAAATTTTTCTGAATATAATAGGGTTTTAAAAGATGAACATTATTGTATTATTCACAGTCTTTTTTATGATGAATGGGCTCAAACTCTTAAAAGTAAAAAAATAAATCCAAATTATTATAAATTAGAGTATTTTAAAGATTTTTTCTTTAAGTCTAAATTTAATTTATTCAAACAATATGATATTGGAAGTATGAAAAAAGCATCAAGCTATGTAACTGTTCATGTTGATGGTGATGAAGTATATTTTAAAAATTTTGTATTTAAAAAATAATATTATAAAAATTTTATAGTATTGCCAGATATATCATCTGATTTTGCGAATAAAATATAACTTTTATCATTTGGATCTTTAATTATGCAGTATAAAAAATTTTTTTTGAAAGTAATTTTTTTGAAATTTATATCTTTATAATATTTTTTCAAAGTAAATAAAAAATTTTCTTTATTATCTGTAATATTTATTTTGAAATAATTTTTTGTTTTTTCTTCTATCCAATTTAAAGCTGTTTTTTCTATAGTTAATAAAGTTTTATTTTTTAAAATATTTTGAAAATTTTCGGCTTTTAGAAGTGAAGGCATTTCATTTAAAAAGTGAAATTTAATGCTATTTTCGTCGATATAAAATATTGTTATTTCATATATATCCATATCGGAAAAGTTTATCAAATAAAATTCTTCATTAGAATTACTATAATTCATAACTTTTTTAAAAAATACTGTTGGTTTTGAAATTGGTAAAGATATTCTATTCAATTTTCTTATTAAAAATAACAATGAAAAAATTAATAAAATTATTGTACATGTTAAAACAAAAACTAAAATAAATTCCATTTTAATCCCCCCTGTTTATAAGATATTTTATCATTTTTAAAGAAAAAATTGACTATTTAACAATAAGAAATAAAAATTAAATACGATATAAATTGACTAATTAAGATATAAGTAGTAAAATAATAATAGAACTTTTAAAATACGCTTAAAAAGCGTATTTAATAAATTCATGGAGGATTTCACATGCTTGAATTAAAGAATATATCTTTTTGTACATCCGAAAAAAATATATTAAATGATTTGAATTATACTTTTGAAAGAGGAAAAACTTATTCGGTTCTCGGCAATAACGGTGTTGGTAAATCGACGCTTGCAAAGATAATAATGGGTCTCAATGGATATTATAAAAATCATAAAGGTGAAATAATTCTTAATAATGAAGATATAACTGATTTAAAAATAGATGAAAGAGCAAGAAAAGGTATAACAATGGCTTGGCAAGAGCCAGCAAGATTCAAGGGAATGTCCGTTATAGATTATTTGAAACTTGGAAATAAAAATCAACTTACAATGAATGATATGATAAAATATTTAAATCTTGTAGGTCTAAATGAAAAATATTTAAATAGAAATGTTGATAAAACTCTTTCTGGAGGAGAGAGAAAAAGGATTGAACTTGCTTCAATAGTTATTTTAAAACCAGAAATTGTTATATTAGATGAGCCTGATTCAGGTATAGATATGATGTCAAATTCTATGATAGATTCAATACTTAAAGAACTTAAAAATAATAATAGTACTGTAATAACTATCACACATAGGGAAGAAATATCATTATTATCAGATAAAGCTATTTTGTTATGCAATGGAATGATAAGAAATGAAGGTACTCCAGAATATATTGGGAATATATATAAAAAATTATGTGATTTTTGTACTAATATCAATGAACCTGCTGAAAAAATAGAGGTGAAAAAAGTTGCAAATTGAAAAGAATTATTCTAAAGAGTTTGAATATATACAAAAAGCTTATGATAAAGCAGGTGGAGATGTAAGTGGACTTCTTACAAAAGATATAGTTTCCATAATTGTTAGTGGACATAAAATTCTTGGAAGAAACACTGTAGAAGGAGTCCATATTGAAGCTGATTGTGATGAAAATCATGTTAAATTGTATTTCAAAGTAGATGATGGGGTTGTTGTGAAAAAACCAGTTCATCTTTGTGTAGGTTATTTAAAAGATTTTGGAGAACAAAATCTTGATTATGAATTTGATATAGGTAACAATGTTATAATAAATTTTATATCGCATTGTTCTTTTCCAGCAGCTAAAGATATTTTGCATAAAATGAAATCTAAGATGATTATAGGAAATAATTCTAAAGTTACTTATGAAGATGTTCATTTTCATAATGAAGAAGGGTTGGTAAATTTAGATACTGATTATGAGACCATTGTTGGAAATAATTCTAAATATGATAATAGATTTACACTTACAAAAACAAGAGTTGGAAATATGAAAATAAAGATGGATGTAGATTTAAAAGACGATGCAAAAGCTTATATTGAAACCAAAGTTAGAGAAAAGAAAGATGATTATGTTGAAATAAATGAGATATTGAGATTAAATGGTAAAAATTCTTCTGGAATAGCTAAAACTTTTGTTATAGCTACAGATGAAAGTAAAGCTAAAGTTATTACAGAAGCTTATGGTAATGGAGATTATTCTAAAGGTCATATAGAATGTGATGAAATAGTGGATGGCCCGAAAGTAGATCTTTCTACAATTCCGCTTTTAAGAGTAAAAAATGAGCTTGCTGAATTAACTCATGAAGCATCTGTTGGAAGGATAAATTCTGATCAACTTGAAACTTTGATGTCAAAAGGACTTACAGAAGAAGAGGCCTCTGAAATGATAATAAAATCAATATTAAAATAAAAAAATCAGGATATTTTCCTGATTTTTTTATTCTTTTTTATTTATACCTAAAATTATTATTATAATTCCTAAAAAAAATAGAAAAACTTCACCAAACCCGCCAAGATTACTCATATCATCGATTAATATAAATCCAGAAATTAGTATTATACTTAAACCGAGTATACAAATTTTTAGCCCTTTCATGAAAACACCTCCATATACTTATTAAAGTTTATCATATTTTATTTTTCTTAACAATATTTTGTAATATCTAAAAATAAAGATGAGAAAATAAGTTTAAATATTAAAGGGGGTGAATCAATGAAAAAAACATTTTTGTTGATTACTGTATTGGTATTAAGTGTATTATCATTTTCTCAGATAAAGTATGTTTTCTTTTTTATTGGAGATGGGATGGCTTTGCCACAAATAAATTCTGCGGAACTCTATCTTACCAAAATTAATAACAAAGACACGAAATTGCAAATGAGCAAATTTGAAGCGCAGGGTATGACAACAACATATTCTCAAGATTCTTTTATAACAGATTCAGCAGCAGCAGGTACTGCTTTAGCAACTGGATATAAAACATTATCAGGTGTAATTAATATGAATGCTGATAAAACGATCAAATATGAAACTATCGCTGAAAGAGCCAAGAAAAATGGAATGAAAGTGGGTATAATATCTTCTGTTTCACTTGATCATGCTACACCAGCAGCGTTTTATGCACATCAATCTTCAAGAAGTAATTATTATGAAATAGCTATGGAACTTGTTGAAAGTGATTTCGATTTTTTTGGTGGTGGTGGAATAAAGTATCCTAAAGGAAAAAGTAAAAACGAAAAAGATTTTTATGAATATGCTGAAGAAAACGGATATAAAATATTAAATACAGAAAAAGAATTTGATAATTTTGAAGATAAAAATCAAAAAGTAATAATAATAAATGAAGATTTATCAAGCGGTTCTGCGATGAAGTATGATATAGATAGACAAGATGAATTCTCTCTTTCAGATATAACAAAAAAGGCTATAAATATTCTTGATAATGAAAAAGGTTTTTTTCTAATGGTTGAAGGTGGAAAAATTGACTGGGCTGGACATGCAAATGATGCAGTTACAAATATATATGATACATTAGCTTTTGATGAATCTGTGAAAAAAGCTTATGAATTTTATGAAGAGCATCCAAATGAAACTTTAATAATAGTTACTGGAGATCATGAAACAGGTGGAATGACTATAGGTTTTGCTGGAACAGCTTACTCTACATATTTTGATAGAATTAATAATCAAAAAGTATCTTTTGAAAATTTTGATCAAGTTTTATCGAAATATAAAAAGCAGAATGCATCATTTGAAGATATTAAACATTTAATAAATGAGAATTTTGGATTATTTTTTCCAGAAGATAAAGAAAAAGCTAAAGATAAAGGTATGATATTGAACGATTATGAAGTAAAAAAAATAAAACAAGCATATGATATGTCATGGAAAGATAAAGTGCCAAATACTGAATATACATACTTATTATATGGTGGATATGAACCATTAACTATAACTTTAACTCATATATTAAATGAAAAATCTGGAATATCTTGGACTACATATTCTCATACAGGGGTTCCTGTTGCAACATTTGCACAAGGATATAATTCAGAAATGTTCAATGGATATTATGATAATACAGATATAGCGAAAAAATTATTTCAAATAATAGGGTAATAGTGTAAAATATACAGTTATTATTATGCAGGGATTTATCCCTGCACTTTTTAATTAAGGGGAGTGAATGATTTGAAAATGAAATTAAATATAAATAATGAAAATTTTTTCGTAATTTTTCTATTAATGATAAATGTATTACTCTTTTATATTCCAGTTAATGAAACAAAAAATAATTATGAATATTATAAATCTGAAGTTATTTCTGTAGATAATTCTGAAATTCAACAGTTTGGAATTATAAAACAAGGCGAACAATACGTTGAATTAAAAATACTTAATGGGGAAGACAAAAATAAAATAATTATTTTAAGCAATATTTTAATCGGTAAGATGGAATTAGATAAAAATTTTAAGATTGGAGATAAAGTTTTAATAGAAAAAAACACTAATTCTAATAGTTTAAACTATTCTATAGTAGATTTTTATAGAGCAGATTCACAAATATTATTAATATTATCATTTTCTATAATACTCATATTAATATCGGGCTGGACCGGAGTAAAATCATTACTTTCATTTACAACAACTATTCTATTTCTATGGAAAATAATGATACCTCTTTTTTTAAAAGGTTATAATCCAATAATAATATCTTTGTTAATAGTTTCGATGTTAACATTTATAATAATTTTTTTGGTTGCAGGATTCAACAAAAAAGGTCTTATTGCTTTTTTGGGAGCTATTTCTGGTGTATTAATAACAATAATAATATCTGAATTGTTTTCAAGACCATTTTATATAAACGGTTCTGTAAAACCATTTTCAGAAACTTTACTTTATTCTGGGTATTATATGCTTGATTTAAATAAATTATTTATAAGTGGAATTTTTTTAGCTTCTTCTGGGGCAGTTATGGATATTTCGATGGATATTTCTGCTTCTATGAATGAGGTGAAAAATAAAGCAAAAAATATAAATTCTAAAGAACTTATAAAATCCGGTTTGAATGTTGGAAAAGCAGTTATAGGAACAATGGCTACTACATTACTTTTAGCCTATTCAGGAGGATATGCAACTTTATTAATGGCTTTTATGGCAAAGAATACTAATGAATTTGCACTAATAAATATAAATTATATATCTTCAGAGATCCTTAATATAATAGTGGGAAGTTTTGGTTTAGTACTTACAGCACCATTAACAGCAATAATAGGTGGATTTATTTTAAGCTTTGAAAAGAAAAATATAATAAAAATTAACAAAAAAGCAAAAAATGTTTCTAAACTTGAATTGTAGAGCTTTTAAGGCATAGGAGAAAACTTAAAATTTTTTAAGTTTTCTCTTAAATATTATTTAGAAGTAATTTTTAACTATTGTTGATAAAATAAAAAAAAAGTGTTATAATAAAAAAAGAAAAATGACCATTGGTCAGAAAGGTGATCTAATGAAAGAAAAAATTCCAGAAAAAATAAATAAAGAAGAAAAACGTCTAATGATAATAGATGCATCTGAAAAATTATTTTTTGAAAAAAATTATGAAGATACAACAATGACAGAAATAGCTAAAAATGCAGGAATAGCTAAAGGAACATTGTATCTTTATTTTTCAAGTAAAAAAGATCTTTATTTTTCTGTTGTTGTAAGAGGTTTAAAACTAATAGAAGATTTAATAAGAAAAAATATAAAAACATGTCATACCGGTATAGAAAAAGTTGTAATGATGGGAAAATCTTATGTAGAATTTTATAAAGAATATCCTGATTATTATAATTTAATAGTAAATTATGAGTCTCAAAAAGCACATTTGAATCCAGAAGATCCTCTTGTGAGACTTTCTTATGAAAAAAGTGAAATGATATTTGATTATTTAAGTAAGTCAATTATAGAAGGAATAAAAGATAAAACTATAAGAAAAGATGTAGATCCACAAAAATTAGCTATGGTCTTGTGGACTCAAACTACAGGAATGGTTCAGCAAGTAAAACTTAGAGAAATACTTTATAAAAAATGGAGTAATACAACTCCTGAAACTATACTTGATTATTATATAGAGTTAACAAAAAAAACTCTACAAAATAATGAAAGTTAGCCATTGGCTAATTTTTATTTTAAAACAAAATGACCAACGGTCATTTTGTTTTAAATGATTATGACCATTGGTCATAACATTAATTTAATATTTTATTTTAATTTACAGGAGGCTTAAAATGAGAAGAGTAGCTATAACAGGTTTAGGAACTATAAATTCTATTGCAAAAAATATAAACGAATTTGAAACAAGTCTTAGAGAGATGAAAATAGGTATTGATAATATAACCCAATTTGATACTGAAGATCATAAAGTCACTATTGCAGCTGAAATAAAAAATTTTGATCCAAAAGATTATATGGATAGGAAAAAAGCAAGAAGGTATGATAGAGTTTTGCAGTTAGCTATGATAGCTGCTGAAGAAGCTATTAAAAATTCAGGATTAAATGATGAGAATGATGAATGGAGAGAAAATGCTGCAGTTATAATAGCTTCTGGGATAGGTGGATTTAAAACTCTTTATAATGAATTTAATAATATGAATAAAAAAGGGCCAAAATTTGTTAGTCCATTTTTGATTCCAATGATGATAGCTGATATGCCTTCTGGAGTAGTTTCAATAGAAAATAATTTAAAAGGTCCTAATTTTTCTACTATGAGTGCCTGTGCATCTTCAGTTCATGCTTTAATAACTTCAGCTATGCTTATAAAACATGGATATGTTGATATTGCTGTTGCTGGTGGAACAGAAGCTTGCATAGATCCAATACCAATTGCGGCTTTTGCAAATATGACAGCATTATCTCAAAGAAATGAAGACCCAAAAACTGCTTCAAGACCTTTTGATTTAAATAGAGATGGTTTTGTTATGGGGGAAGGATCTGGAGTTCTAATACTTGAAGAAGAAGAACATGCATTGAAAAGAGGGGCTAAAATTTATGGATATCTTGAGGGATTTGGTATGACAGGAGATGCATATCATATAAGTAAATCAGATCCTGAAGGAAAAGGTGCTGCAAAAGCTGTTCAACTTGCTTTAAATATGGCAAATATAAAATCAGAAGACATAGATTTAATAAATTGTCATGCTACAAGTACACCTGTTGGAGATAAATCAGAAAAAATAGCTCTTGAAAGTGTTTTTAAAGAAAACATATCAAAACCTTATATTCAATCCACTAAAACTCTTATAGGTCATAGTCTTGGAGCGGCAGGAGCTATTGAATTAATAGCCAGTATAATTCAAATGGAAAAAGGTTTTATTCATGGTATGCCAAATTTATTTGAAATTGACGATGATTTTAAAGATTTAAATATAGTGAAAAAAACTGTTGAAAAAGAAACTAAGATTATGTTAAAAAATTCTTTTGGATTTGGTGGACATAATGCATCGATTGTTTATACCAAGAGGTAGGTGAACTTATGAAGATTGGAATAGTAACGGATAATACATGTAATATATCAAAAGAAAAACTTAAAGAATTAAATATTGGTTATGTGCCATTATATATAAATAAAGAAGATGAATTTATAAAAGCAAATAGACTTGATTTAGAAGATTATTATGAATTTATAAAAAATTCAAATTATGTTCCTAAAACTTCACAACCATCTGTTAAAGATTTTGAAGAAGTTTATACTTATATGATACAAGAGTTTGATTATATAATTTCTGTTCATCTTTCGGCAGTTTTAAGTGGTACATTTAATTCAGCTTTGATGGCGGCAAATATAGTAAATTCGGATAAAATAAAAGTTATAGATTCTAAATTAGCTTCTTGGGCTCTTGGTTTTTTAATTGAAGATTTAGAAAAAAAAATAAAGAATGATGAAAAAAATTTAGAAAGTATAATAAATTTTTGTAAGAATTATTATAAAAGAGTTAAAGTTTATTTCAGTGTTGGAGATTTAAATTATCTTTATAAAGGTGGAAGAATAGGAAAAGCGAAAAGTCTCATGGGAGGACTTTTAAAACTTAAACCAATATTATCATTGAACGACGGAATATTGACACCCGTTAAAAATATTAGAGGGATGAAAAAATTAAATAAGGAAATAGTTGATATGAGTTTTGAAAAAAATAAAAATATTGAACATATAATGGTTTTACATACTAATAATAAAGAAATTGCAGAGGATATATATTTAAATATTAAAAATAAAAACATAGATCTTGAAATAAGAAAAGATTATATAGATATTGTCATTGGAACACATTTAGGTCCAGATTCTGGAGGTCTTATAACTGTTTGGGAGGAATCTTAATGCTTATGAACATAGATGAAATAATGGAAATTTTGCCTCATAGATATCCGTTTTTATTAGTAGATAATGTGATTTCTATGGATGAAAAATCAATAAAAGCTGAAAAAATGGTCAGTATAAATGAACCGTATTTTCAAGGACATTTTCCGATGTATCCTTTAATGCCAGGTGTTTTACTTGTTGAAGGAATGGCACAAACAGCTGGAATTCTTCTTTTAAAAGATTATAAAGGACAAAATGTTATACCTTTGTTTATAGGTATAGATAATTGCAGATTTAAAAAAGAAGTAAGGCCTGGTGATAGAATTGTATATGAAGTTAGAATTATTCAAAGCAAAAAAGAAGTTTATAAATTAGAAGCAAAAGTTTTTGTAAGAGAAAAACTTGCAGCTAAAGCTGAAATCATGGCTGGAATAAAAAGGTAAGGTGAATTATTATGGATTTTTCTGAAAATTCTATAGTTAAACTTTTAAATATAAAATATCCCATTATCGAAGGTGGAATGGCTTGGGTTGGAACAGCTAAACTTGCTGCCGAAGTTTCAAATGCTGGAGGACTTGGAACTATTGGTTCTGGAAGTATGACACCAGATATTTTAAAAGAACAAATAAAAAAAATAAAAGAACTTACAAATAAACCTTATGCAGTAAATATTATAATGATAAATCCTTTTATTGAGGATATAATAAATATTGTAATAGAAGAAAAAGTGCCTGTTGTTATAATGGCGGCTGGAAATCCAGGAAAATATATACCTATTTTAAAATCAAATAATATAATAACTGGTGCAGTTGTTTCATCTGAAAATCTTGCTTTAAGGCTTGAAAAAAAAGGAATAGATTTTATAGTAGGTGAAGGGATGGAATGCGGTGGGCATATAGGTGATGTTACCACTATGGTAATAATACCAAAATTAGCCTCTATTTTAAAGATTCCTGTAATTGCAGCCGGTGGAATAGCAGATGGAAGAGGTATGGCGGCAGTTTTTATGTTGGGTGCGAGTGGAATTCAAATGGGAACAAGATTTATAGCTTCTTATGAATGTGAAGCACATGAAAATTATAAAAATAAAATTTTAAAAGCTGGTATAAGAGATAGTGTTATAACTGGAATAAAAATGGGACATCCAGCGAGATCTATAAAGAATAAATTTGTGAAAAATATAAATAAGATAGAATCTGAATCAATAGAAGAAGCAGAAAGACTTTTAATAGGAAGTTTAAAAAAAGCTCATATTGATGGAGATAATGATAATGGTTCTTTTATGGCTGGACAAAGTGTTGGATTAATAGAAAATATAAAAAGTGTTAAAGAAATAATAGAAGATTTATGTTCTGATATGGATTATACTATTAAAAATTTTTCGGGGGTGTTATCTAAATGAAGGCTTTAATTTTTCCAGGACAAGGATCTCAAAACTTATCTATGGGTAAAGAATGTATGGCTCTTGATGAAAGATATGAAAAATATTTTGATATAGCAAATGAAATTTTAAATTTTGATATAAAATCTATAATATTTGGTGAAGATATAAATCAACTTACATTAACTGAAAATGCTCAACCTGCAATACTCATATGTAGTTATATAAAGTACATTCACAATGAAAGTAAGTATTTGAATATAAAAGCTTTAGCTGGACATTCTCTTGGCGAATGGACAGCACTTGTAGTTTCAGGAGTTATAAGTTTTGAAGAGGCAGTTGAAGCTGTTCATAGTCGAGGTTTATTTATGAGTAATGCATGTGAACCTAATAAAGGAAGTATGGCTGCTGTTTTAGGAATGAAAATAGAAGAAATAGAAAAAATTTTAAACAATTATGATGATGTTATAATAGCAAATTATAATTCTCCAATGCAAACAGTTATAAGTGGAGAGACAGAACAATTATTAAAATCTATGGACGAACTCAAAGAAAATGGTGCAAAAAGGATAATAAAATTAAATGTTAGTGGCCCATTTCATTCACATCTTTTGAACAAAGCTGAAGAGAATATGAGAATCAAATTAGAGAAAATAAATTTTAAAACGCCAAAAATTCCAATTGTTCAGAATGTAAATGCAAAATTTGAAATAGATCCATATATAATAAAAGAAAATATTATAAAACAAATAACAAGACCTGTAAAATGGGTAGAAAGTATAGAAAATATGAAAGAAAATGGAATAGATGAATTTATAGAAATAGGACCATCAAAAGTTTTAAGTAAAATGATTAAAAATATACTCATGGATGTAAAACTTGAATATGTTTAGGAGTGAATTTATGAATTTAAAAGATAAAATTATTTTAATTACGGGTGCATCAAGGGGTATAGGATTTGAAATAGCGAAAAAATTTATTGAAAATAATGCGATTGTAATAGCCATATCAAGAGATGAAAAAACATTGAATGAAAATAAAAATGAACTTAAAAATTATATACCTTATCCTTTAGATATAACAGATTCTGAAGGAATAAAAAATTTGAGTACATTTTTAAAAGAAAATTTTGAAAAAGTAGATGTTCTCATCAACAATGCGGGAATTACAAAAGATAATTTTTTGATAAGGATGAAAGAAAAAGATTTTGATGATGTTATAAATATTAATTTAAAAGGAACCTTTCTCATGACAAAGGAAATATCAAAATTTTTTAAAAAACAAAAATATGGTAATATAATAAATATTTCATCAATTGTTGGAATAGAGGGAAATTCTGGTCAAACTAATTATTCTGCTGCAAAAGCTGGAATAATAGGGATGACAAAAACATGGGCAAAAGAACTTACTCTAAGAAATGAAAATATAAGAGTTAATGCAATAGCTCCAGGTTTTATAAAAACAAGTATGACAGAGAACTTATCTGAGACAGTATTAGAAAAAGTTAAGGAAAAATGTTTAATAAAAAGACTTGGTGAAGCTGAAGACATAGCTAATCTTGCTTTATTTCTTGCATCTGACAGATCGTCTTATATAACTGGACAAATTATAAGAGTGGATGGAGGATTAAGTATATAAAAGAGGTTGAAAACAAAATGATAAATCATTTTAGAATAGGAGAATTAAACATAAAATATCCAATAGTTCAAGGAGGAATGGCTGTTGGAATATCTTTAGATAATTTGGCTTCTTCCGTTGCAGAAGCAGGTGGAATAGGGGTAATAGGTACGGCAGGTATAGGATTATTTGAAGATGAAAAAAATTATAAAAAAGCTTGTATAGATGCATTGAGAAAATATATAAAAAGTGCGAAAGAAAAGACTAAAGGTGTTGTTGGAGTAAATATAATGGTAGCATTAAATAATTATGCGGATATGGTTAAAACATCTATTGATGAAGGAATAGATATAATTTTTTCTGGAGCTGGATTACCTTTAGAACTACCATCATATTTAAAAAAAGATAGTAAAACAAAATTAGTTCCAATAATATCATCTTTAAAAGCAGCTCAAGTAATAGTTAAAAGATGGATTAGGAAATATAATTATTTGCCAGATGCTTTTGTTTTAGAAGGACCCAAAGCTGGAGGACATTTAGGATATAAATATGAAAATATATTTGAAAAAAATTATAGCCTTGAAAAAAATATACCAGTATTAAAAAAGTATATGAAAGAATTAAAAGATAATTATCAAAAAGAAATTCCAATAATTGCAGGCGGAGGAATAAACTCCAAAGAGGATGTAGAAAAAGTTTTGAATCTCGGTGCAGATGCGGTTCAAATGGGAACAAGATTTATTGCAACATATGAATGTGATGCTGATATTAATTTTAAAAAAGCTATAATTAATGCAAATGAAAAAGATTTAACAATAATAAAAAGTCCTGTAGGTCTTCCAGGTAGAGCTATAAAAAATGAATTTATAGAATCTTTTAGAAAAGGAGAAAAAAAGCCATTTATATGTAATTATCATTGCATAAAAACATGTGATTTTAAAAATACTCCTTATTGTATTGCTAGAGCTTTGTATAATGCAGCTAAGGGGAATATAGAAGAAGGCTTTGTTTTTTCTGGTTCTTCAGTTGATAAGGTAAATAAAATTCAAAAAGTAAAAGAAATCATAGAAGAAATTTTTGAGGAGGATAAAAATGAGTAGAGAAGAATTATTAAAAAAGGTAGTTTCTATAATATCAGAAAGTTTAGATATTGAAGAAGAAAAGATAAAAGAAGATTCAAGATTAATAGAAGATTTAGATGTTGATTCATTGGAATTAGTAGATTTAACAATGGATTTTGAAACAGAACTTGAGGTAAATATAGAAGATTCTCAAGTTGAAAATATAAGAACGGTAAAGGATATAGTAAATATACTTCAAGAAAAATTAAATTAATAAAAATGAGGATAATTTTATAATTATCCTCATTTTTTTATTTTTCATATACAATGAAATATTTTTCATGATTTATCGAAATAATCCTAAATAAAAAGATATAGCTTTAATAAAAGACAATAATTATTAATAATCTTAAAAATCGAGATGAAAAAAATTTCATTAACTGTTGTATAATAAAAATGGGAGAATATCAAAGGAAAGGGGAGAGTTTATGAAAGTATTAATGACTGGTAATGAAGCTACTGCCAGAGGTGCTTATGAAGCAGGAGTTACATTTGCGTCGGCATACCCTGGAACTCCAAGTACAGAGATTTTAGAAAATCTTGCAAATTATAAAGAAGTTTACTCTGAATGGACTCCAAATGAAAAAGTTGCAATTGAAGTTGGAGTTGGAGCATCTATTGCAGGTGCAAGAAGTTTGTCTGCCATGAAACATGTTGGCTTAAATGTTGCTGCAGACCCTATGTTTACTTATGCATATTTAGGAGTTAATGGAGGATATGTTATAGTAACTGCTGATGATCCTGGTTTACATTCATCGCAAAACGAACAAGATAATAGATATTATGCAAGACATGCTAAGATGCCTTTAATAGAGCCATCAAATTCTCAAGAGGCAAAAGATTTTTTAAAGGAAGCATATAAAATATCAGAAAGATTTGATGTTCCAGTTTTATTCAGATTAACAACTAGAATATGTCATTCAAAAAGTGTTGTAGAACTTGAAGAAAGAAAAGAAGTAGAAAAGAAACCTTATAAAAGAAATATATCTAAATTTGTTGCAACACCAGCAGCTTGTAGAAAGCATCATGTAGAACTCGAAGAAAAGTTAAAAAAATTAGAAGATTTCTCAAGTAATGATACTTGGTTAAACAGAGAAGAAATAAATAACTCAGAAATAGGAATCATAACTTCAGGAATTTCTTATGAATATGCAAAAGAAATTTTTGGAAATGAAGCTTCATACTTAAAATTAGGAATGAGTTTTCCTATACCAAAAGAAAAAATAAAAAATTTTTCTTCCAAGGTAAAAAAACTTTATGTAATAGAAGAAAATGAACCTTTTCTTGAAACAGAAATAAAAGCTATGGGGATAAATGTTATAGGTAAAGAGAAAATACCTTTAACTGGGGAATTAAATCCAGATATAATAGCTGAAAAACTATTGGGAAAAGAAAATAAAAAAATTTCTATTAATCCGGAAATGATAGTTCCTAGACCTCCTACACTTTGTTCAGGCTGTCCACATAGAGGATTATTTTTTGAATTAAGTAAAAGAAAAAATGCAGTTATAACAGGTGATATAGGTTGTTATACTCTTGGTTCAGCAGATCCTTTAAATGCTATGGATACAGTTATATGTATGGGGGCTGGAATATCTGCAGCTCATGGTTTTTCAAAAGTATTTGAAAAATCTGGAGAAGAAAAAGAAATTTTTGGTATTGTTGGAGATTCAACATTTTTTCATTCGGGTATAACAAGTCTTATAGATATCGTTTATAATAAATCAAAAGTTATATCTATTATACTTGATAATAGAGTTACAGGAATGACAGGACATCAAGAAAATCCTGGAACTGGTTATACTTTAATGGGAGAAAAGACGGAAGAAATAGATATAGAAGCTATTGTTAAAGCTGTAGGAATAAAACATGTTAAAACAGTTGATCCTAACAAACTCGATGAAGTTAGAAGTGCTATAAATGAATTTACAGTATTAGAAGAACCTTCAGTAATAATAACTAAATGGCCTTGTGCATTAAAAAAACTAAGAGAAGAAGAAAAACAAAAATATAAAATTAAAACGGTTAGATATCAAGTAAATCATGAAAAATGTAAAAAATGTAAGATGTGTTTGAAGGTAGGTTGTCCATCAATTTCTTTTGACAAAAATGTAGGATCTATAATAGATATAAATACCTGTGTTGGATGTTCAGTTTGTGCACAAGTTTGTCCTTTTGATGCAATAGAAAAGGCAGGTGTTTGATATGATTAAAGAAACTAAAAATGTTTTACTTGTTGGTGTAGGTGGACAAGGAATAATTTTAACTTCAAAGATAATATCTACAGCACTTTTAAATGCTGGATACGATGTTAAAATGTCTGAAGTTCATGGTATGGCCCAAAGAGGTGGATCTGTTACAACTCAGATAAGATATGGAGAACAAGTTTATTCGCCCATAATCGGAAAAGGGCAAGCCGATGTTTTAATATCATTTGAAAAAATGGAAGCTATGAGATGGATTGAATATTTAAAACCTGATGGATTATTGGTTATAAATGATCATGAAATCCAATCAGCACCTATACTTTCAGGAAAAGCAGAGTATCCAGAAGGAATAATTGAAGAATTAAAAACAAAAGTTAAAACCTTAATAATTCCAGCTACTAAAATTGCGATAGAATTGGGAAATATAAAAACACAAAATATAGTACTTCTTGCACCTTTGACAAAGGCTTTGGGTCTTGAAAATATAGATTGGGAAGAATCAATAAAAAATAATGTTAAAGAGAAATTTATAGATATGAACTTAAAAGCTTATAAAAAAGGACTTGAAATATCCTAAAATAATACCCGGATTTTTAATAATCCGGGTTATTTATAGATCGGGATTTATTTCGTTTGATACTGTAGAAACTATTATTTTAGTATCATTTCCAATTTTAAAAAGCTCTAATACTATATCTTTATAATCTTTTTTCCATACAGTTTTTAAAGTTGCTTGATTGTTGTCAAAAGCATTTTCAAGTTTTCCAATCCAAAAACTGTTACTATAATATATTTCATCTTCATCGGGATTTCCATAAATTTCTATTAATTTGCTCTTTATTTTTTCATAGTCTGAAATCCAATATTTTGCAGAATAATGAACTACTAAGAAATCAGAAATAGTTTTATAAAATAAATCATCATAAAAAAAATAAAAAGAATCTAAAGAGTATTCATTAAATTTTTCTCTGAATAAAAGATAATCCACATCTTTTTTCAATAATAATTCTTTATTATTTTGTTCTATAAAATCTCTTGTTGATCCAAAATATATATCATCATACATTCCATAATATTTTTTTTCTTGTTCTACAAAAGACCAACTACCATTCTCATCAAGTTTTACTTCATTATCATAATATGTAAAAACACTCAAAGGTATAAAAATTAATATAAAAAAAATCAAAAAATTTTTAAAAATGCTATCACCCACCTTCAGATATAAAATCGACTATAAAAATAAAAACTTAAAAAATAAGAGATATTTATAAAACGAAAGATAATCAATTATAATCTAAAATAAATAACAATAACCTATTTAAAATGTAATTTAATTATTAATAATTATAATGTATAATTAAAATGAGAGATGATTCACTTTTACAAAAAGTCGAAAATAAAGTTTATAAAAGTAAAACTAAAGTGAATATTTTCACTTATATAACAAATAAGGAGGTATAGCTGTGAACTTCAACTTGACAAAAGAACAGGAAATTGTAAAAAAAATGGTAAGAGAATTTACAGAAAATGAAGTAAAGCCAATTGCAGCTGAGATAGACCAAACTGAAAGATTTCCTATGGAAAATGTAGAGAAGATGAAGAAATATGGTTTTTTTGGTATGAATATGCCAAAAGAATATGGTGGTGCTGGAACAGATGAAATGAGTTATGTATTAGCTGTAGAAGAGTTATCAAGATATTGTGCTACAACAGGAGTAATTCTTTCTGCACACAATTCTTTAGCTTGTTGGCCTATATATAAATTTGGGACAGAAGAACAAAAACAAAAATACTTAGTTCCTCTTGCAAAGGGTAAGAAATTGGGTTCATTTGCATTAACAGAACCAAATGCTGGAACAGATGCTGCTGGTCAGCAAACTTTCGCAAAAAAAGATGGGGAAGATTGGATAATAAATGGATCAAAAATATTTATAACAAATGGTAAGTATGCGGATATATATGTTATTTTTGCTATGACAGAACCTAGTAAAGGAACTAGAGGAATAAGTGCCTTTATAATAGAAAAAGGAATGGAAGGTTTTTCAATAGGTAAAATAGAAGACAAAATGGGAATAAGAGGATCAGCTACCGCAGAACTCATATTTCAAAATTTAAGAGTACCTAAAGAAAATATGTTGGGCCAAGAAGGAAAAGGTTTTAAAATTGCTATGCAAACTTTAGATGGCGGAAGAATAGGTATAGCTGCTCAAGCATTAGGTATAGCTCAAGGTGCAATGGATGAAACTTTGAATTATATCAATCAAAGAGAACAATTTGGCAGATCTATAAGTAAATTTCAAGCATTACAATTTAATATAGCTGATATGGAAACTCAAATACAAGCTGCAAGACTATTAGTTTATCAATCTGCTCAGGCAAAAAATGATGGACAACCTTATTCAAAGCTTGCGGCTATGGCAAAATTATTTGCTGCTGAAACAGCGATGTTTGTAACTACAAAAGCAGTTCAACTTCATGGTGGTTATGGATATACTAAAGATTATCCAGTTGAAAGAATGATGAGAGATGCTAAAATTACAGAAATATATGAAGGAACTTCTGAAGTTCAAAGAATGGTTATAGCAGCTAATACGATAAAGTAAAAAGGAGGAAAATAAAATTGAAAATAATAGTTTGTGTAAAGCAAGTACCAGACACAACAGAATTAAAAATAGATCCTATCACAGGGACATTAATTAGAAAAGGTGTACCAAGTATAATGAATCCAGATGATAAAAATGCATTGGAAGAAGCTTTAAAGATAAAGGATGAAAATAAAGATACTCATATAACTGTAATTTCTATGGGACCTACTCAAGCTAAAGAAGTTTTGAATGAAGCATTGGCTATGGGTGCTGATGAAGCAATATTGTTGAGTGATAGATTTTTTGGTGGTTCTGACACATGGGCAACATCAGAAACAATAGCAGCTGGAATAAAAAAAATAGGTGATTTCGATATAATTTTTGCTGGTAGACAGGCGATAGATGGTGATACTGCACAGGTAGGACCTCAAATAGCCGAAAGATTAAATATACCTCAAATAACATACGTTAAAAATTTTAAAATAAATGAAGATAAAATAATTGTTGAAAGAGCTTTAGAAGATGGTTATGAAATAATTGAAACACAAACACCTGTTTTATTGACAGCTATAAAAGAATTGAATAAACCAAGATATATGAATATGGCGGGAATATTTGAAGCTTTTGGAAATGATAAAGTAAAAGTTTGGGGACTCGATGATTTAGATGTTGATAGAATGAATATAGGTTTAAAAGGCTCACCAACACAAGTAAAAAAATCTTTCACACCTGAACCTAAAGGTAAAGGACAGATGTTAGAAGGAAATAATGAAGAAAAGGCACAGAAATTAATAGTTGAATTGAAAAGAAAACACGTATTATAAGGAGGTAAGAAAATGGCTTATGTAGATCCTGCTAAAAATGAACATTCTTTATATAAAGGAGTATGGATATTTGCAGAGCAAAGAGAAAGAAAATTAATGCCTGTTGTATATGAACTTCTTGGCGAAGCAAGAAAAATGGCGGATAAATTAAATGTAGAAGTAGTAGCCGTATTGATAGGAGATAAAGTTGAACACTTAAGTCAAGATCTTATAAATCATGGTGCAGATGAAGTATTGCTTTATGAGAATAAAGCTATAAAGAATTATACTACTGAAGCTTATTCAAAAATAATATCTAAAATGATAGAAGAAAAGAAACCAGAGATAATTTTATTGGGAGCAACACATATAGGAAGAGATTTAGCACCAAGAATTGCTGCAAGAACGGCTACAGGGTTGACAGCTGATTGTACAAATCTTGAAATAGATGAAGAAGATGGAAAATTACTTATGACAAGACCGGCATTTGGTGGAAACATAATGGCTACAATAGTTTGTCCAAATCATAGACCTCAGATGTCTACTGTTAGACCTGGTGTTATGAAAAAAGCAGAAGAAGATAAATCGAGAAGTGGGAAGATCACAAAATTTGATTATGCTTTAAACGAAGAAGAAATAAGGACAAAAATAATAGAGATAATAAAAGAAGCTAAACATGATGTAGCAATAGAAGAAGCAGAAATAATAGTTGCTGGTGGAAGAGGTTTGGCTAAAAAAGAAGGGTTTGAACTTTTAGAAAGGTTAGCAAAAAAACTTGGTGGTGTTGTAGGAGCTTCAAGAGCTACAGTTGATTCAGGATGGATATCTCAAGCTCATCAAGTTGGGCAAACTGGTAAAACAGTTAGACCTAAATTATATATAGCATGTGGAATTTCAGGTGCCATTCAACATATAGCAGGGATGAAGGACTCAGAATATATAGTTGCAATAAACAAAAATCCAGACGCTGCTATATTTAAAGTAGCTGATTATGGCATAGTGGGAGATTTATATGATATTATTCCAAAAATTATAGATTCCATAGATAATATAGATGAACTTGAAAAAATTATTTGATAAGGGGGTAGTCTTATGACGTATGCAGAAATAGAATTGGGACATGTTTATGAAGAAAAAACAAAAATTTCATCAACTGATGTTAATACTTTTGCCGAGATAAGTGGAGATAAGAATCCTCTTCATATAGATGAAGAGTTTGCAAAAAAATCTATATTCGGTCAAAGAATAGCTCATGGAATACTTGTTTTAGGAAAGATATCAGCTGTTCTTGGAATGAGATTTCCAGGCAATGGAACTATTTATATGCAACAATCAGCAAAGTTTAAAGCTCCAGTATTTTTAGATGAAGAACTCACTGTTAGAATTGAAGTAAAAGAAAAAATCGATGAAAAATTCAGATTGATTTTAATAACTCAAGTTATTAAGGAAGATGGAAAAGTTGCTATAGATGGAGAAGCTTTAGTACAATTTAAAAAATAATAAAATAATAAAATAATAAAATAAAAAAATGAGAAATGTATTAAATACATTTCTCATTTTTTTGTCATAATAATTAAATCTAAATATTTTGTATTATTCATGATTAAAGCCTTTAAAGACTATATTTGTTAAAAAATCATATATAATATGAAATTTTAATTAATAAAGATAAATGATATAATTAAAAATAGATAAATGAAAAAAATTTCATAGTGTGAAATTAAAGTGATAAAGTTTTCGAGGAGGTTTTAATATGGAACAAGTTATTATAAGACTTAGAATGAGTCAGGCAGATGCTCATTATGGTGGAAATCTTGTTGATGGTGCTAAAATGCTTCAATTATTTGGAGATGTTGCAACAGAATTACTGATAAGAAATGATGGAGATGAAGGATTATTTAGGGCTTATGAAAGTGTAGACTTTTTAAATCCTGTATATGCAGGAGATTATATTGAAGCAACTGGTAAAATAATCAAACAGGGTAAAACTTCCAGAAAAATGGAGTTTATTGCAAGAAAAGTTATATCTCCAAGACCAGATATAAATGATTCAGCTGCCGATCTTCTTGAAGATTCAATAGTTGTTTGTAAAGCTGTTGGAACATGTATAGTCCCTGCTGATAAACAAAGGAGATGATGCTATGGAAAAATTAATAATTACTGCTGCATTAACTGGAGCTGAAGTAACAAGAGAACAGCAACCAAATCTTTCTTTGACTCCGCAGGAAATAGCGGATGAAGCTTATGAATGTTATAAAGCTGGCGTTTCTATAGTTCATGTACATGCAAGAGATAAGAATGGAAATCCTTCACAGGATTTCGAAATATATAAAGAAATTTCAAAAAAAATAAAAGAAAAATGTGATGTTATTTTTCAACCTTCTACAGGAGGAGCTGTATGGCATTCTTTTGAAGAAAGAATGCAACCTCTGAAATTAAACCCTGAAATGGCAACACTTTCAGCTGGTACATGTAATTTTGGAGATGATATTTTTGTGAATTCTAAAGAATATATAGAAAAATTTGCATTAGAAATGAAGAATAGGGGTATTAAACCAGAAATAGAAGTTTTTGAAAGAGGAATGATTCAAAATGCAATAAATTTAAACAAAAACGGATTGATTGAATCACCTATGCATTTTGATTTTGTTATGGGAGTTCCAGGTGCGATACCAGGAAATATAGATGATTTGGTATATATGGTTAATAAAATACCAGAAGATGCAACTTGGACAGTTGCAGGAATTGGTAGATTTGAATTATCACTTGCAGTACATGCAATTCTTATGGGGGGACATGTCAGAGTTGGATTTGAAGATAATATATATTATAAGAAAGGTGAAAAAGCTTTATCAAATGTTCAACTAGTTGAAAGAATAGTTAGAATTTCTAAGGAAATTGGTAGAGAAATTGCAACACCAGATGAAGCTAGAAAAATATTAAACATTAAAGGGAGTTGATCATATGAAATTGGGAAACCCATATGGAACACATAGAGTTATAGAACCTAAGGGAGCTTTGCCTCAGCCAGCAAAAAAAATAAATAATGATATGAATATATATTCTAATGAAATCTTATTAAATGTTAAGACTTTGAATGTAGATTCAGCAAGCTTTACACAAATAAAAAATGCTTGTGATAATGATGAGAAAAAAATAGAAAATATGATTTTAAATATAGTCAATGAGAGAGGTAAACTTCAAAATCCAGTTACTGGTTCGGGTGGGATGCTCATAGGAGAAGTTTTAGAAATAGGAGATGATTTCCCAGATAAAGATTTATGTGTTGGAGATAAAATAGCCACACTAGTTTCTTTATCTTTAACTCCTTTGAAGATAGATCGTATTTTAAAAATTAATAAAGATACTGATCAGGTTGATATCATTGGAAAAGCCATTCTTTTTGAGAGTGGTTTGTATGCAAAAATTCCCGAAGATATATCCGAAAAATTATCTTTAGCTGTTTTAGATGTTGCAGGAGCTCCTGCACAAGTTAATAAACTTGTTAAAGACGGTCAAAATGTTTGTATAATAGGTGGCGGAGGAAAGTCTGGAGTGCTTTGTGCATATCAAGCTAAAAAGAATGCAAAAAATGGAAAAGTAATAGTTGTTGAATACTCCAAAGAAAATGCTGAAAGACTTAAAAAACTCGATATTGTTGATGAAGTTGTAGTAGCAGATGCTACAAAGCCTGTTGATATATATGAAAAAATTTGTGATATTACAAACAATGAATTATGCGATGTTGTTATAAATAATGTTAATGTTGAAAATACCGAAATGTCTTCTATTTTAATAACAAAAGATGAAGGAATAGTTTATTTTTTTTCTATGGCTACATCATTTACTAAAGCAGCTCTGGGTGCTGAAGGTGTTGGAAAAGATATAAATATGATCATTGGTAATGGATATACTAAAAATCATGCAGATTTGAGTTTGAATATTCTTAGGGAATCAAATAAAATAAGGAATTTATTTGAAAAATTATATATTTAGGGGGAGATAAGATGCGGTCATATAAAGATATCTCTTTATGGAAAGATATTAACGATGAACAATGGAATGATTGGCATTGGCAAATAAAAAATAGAATAACTGATGTTGAATCATTAAAAAAAGTTATAAATTTAACTGAAGATGAAGAAGAAGGAGTGAAGAATGCACTTAAAACATTGAGAATGGCAATAACTCCATATTATGCCCTTTTAATGGATCCAAATGATCCAAAAGATCCGATAAGAAGACAGGCAGTTCCAACTGGAAAAGAATTGCTCGTGGATAGGTGGGATATGTTGGATCCGTTGCATGAAGATGCAGATTCACCTGTTCCTGGTTTAACACATAGATATCCAGATAGAGTTTTATTTTTGATAACAGACATGTGTTCTATGTATTGTAGACATTGTACGAGAAGGAGATTTGCTGGTCAAACTGATTCAGCAAGAACAAAAAAAGAAATAGATGCGGCTATAGAATATATAAGAGAAACTCCTGAAGTTAGAGATGTTTTGTTATCTGGAGGAGATGCTCTTCTTGCAGGAGTACAAATGCTTGAATATATAATAAAAGAATTGAGAAGTATTCCTCATGTTGAGATAATAAGAATAGGAACAAGAGCTCCTGTTGTTTTACCTCAGATAATAACTCCTGAACTTGTAAATATGTTAAGTAAATATCATCCTATATGGATTAATACACACTTTAATCATCCAAAAGAAATAACTCCTGAATCTACAAAAGCATGTGAAATGCTTTCAAATGCTGGAATACCTCTCGGAAATCAGAGTGTTCTATTAAAAGGAGTTAATGATAGTAAGTATATAATGATGGAATTAGTTCATCAACTTGTAAAGATAAGAGTTAGACCATATTATATATATCAATGTGATTTATCACAAGGTATAGGTCATTTTAGAACATCTGTTAGAAAAGGACTTGGAATTATGGAAAGTCTTATAGGTCATACATCTGGTTATTGTGTTCCAACTTTTGTTGTTGATGCACCAGGTGGTGGAGGAAAGATAAGACTTATGCCACAATATATGGTTTCAGAAAGTGATGGAAGTGTTATTTTAAGAAATTATGAAGGGGTTATAACTACATATCATGAACCAGAAGATACTAAAACAGATGTAAATGATTCTGAATATAGAAAAAAATATGAATTAAAAGGTGTTGCTGCACTTTTTGAGGCTAAAGATGGAAAGATAAGTCTTGAACCTGAGAATCTCGATAGAGGTAATAGAGTTAAAGAATGGAAGAAAAAACATAGTTTATGATGAGGGAATAAAATATGGATTTAAATTTGAATTTTAAAAGTATTTCTGTTGTTGGATTAGAAAAAAATACTGGAAAAACAGAAACTTTGAATTATCTCATAAAAAAATTAAATAAAACCAAAATTCTTGGTTTGACTTCAATAGGAATAGATGGTGAGAAATGTGATCAAGTTACTTATACATCAAAACCTGAAATAAAAATAAAAGAAAATATGATCTTTGCGACTTCTGAAAAACATTTTTTACAAAAAAAATTCAATGCGGAAATCTTATATGTTTCAAACAGTAAAACATCCCTTGGAAGAATAGTTATTGCAAGAAGTCTTGAAAATGGGCTAGTATTATTATCTGGCCCATCTTCAACTTATAAAATGTATGAAATCATAAATAAAATAAAAAATTATAATTCAGATACAGTTTTAATAGATGGTGCGATTTCAAGGCTTTCTCCATCATCACCATTCATAACAGAATCTATGATCTTAACCACAGGAGCTGCAGTTTCTTTAAATCAAAAAGAACTGGTGAAAAAAACAGTGCATGTTTTTAATCTTATAAATATAAACCCTTATAAAGGATTATACAGTGAAGAGTTTAAAAAATATGAAGAAGGTATATTTTATATTAAAGAAAATAATTTTTATAGATTGAATATAAAAACTCTTTTAAACATAAAAAATTTGAATAAAGATATTTCAGAATATTCATATAAGATATATACTACGGGATCATTAACAAATAATTTTATTAAATATTTAATAGAAAGAAAAGATACCGGAAAATTCGAAATTATAGTAAAAGATTATACAAAATTATTTCTGAGTTCAGAAATTTTTTTGCTTTTTTTAAAAAGGGGAGGAAAATTAAGAGTCTTAAAAAAACCAAATTTAATTGCTATAACTGTAAATCCAGTTTCTCCACAAGGTTATATTATGAATAGTGATAATATAGTTTCAGATTTGAAAAATTATATTGATATACCTATTTTCGATGTTAGAAAGGTTGATTAGATGTATAAAAATAAAGAAATTAATTTTATTTTAAAAGATATGAATTTATATTCGCCAATTGGATGCAAATATATAGAAAAATTAAAATTTATGACCAATATTGAGGATATAGAAAATGAATATGAAAGAATAGAAATAATGAGAAATTATATTAAAAATATTAATTTAATAAATCCTCTAAAAGTTTCTTTGTCTCATATTAAAGATATTGAAAATACAATATATAAATTATCCGATTCAAATTTATTTTTTAATGATATAGAGTTATTTGAAATAAAAAATTTTTGTATATATTGTGAAGAAATTTATAATTTGAAAATAGATTCCATAGAAAACTTATTTCCAAAAAGTACAAAAAATTTAATAAATCTTTTAGATCCAGAAAAATATGGATTAAATTCTTTTTATATTTATAATTCTTATTCAGAAGATTTAAAAGAATTAAGAAAAAAGAAAAAAATTTTTCAAATAGAAGGCAAAGAAAATGAAGAAGCTTATTTGAACCTTTTGTATGAGGAAAGTAAATTAGAAGATTTGATAAGAAAAAAATTAACGGATATTATCAGAAAAGATTTTAAAATATTAAAAGAAAATTTCGAAAAAATATCTTACTTGGATTATTTGATAGCTAAAACAGAATTAATAGAAAAGAAAAAATTTGTTAGACCAAGATATTCAAAAAATAATACAGTTTATAAAGGTCTTTTTAATCCTAGAGTTTTAGAT
The DNA here is from genome assembly GCF_030445905.1 of Oceanotoga sp. NCBI lineage: Bacteria > Thermotogati > Thermotogota > Thermotogae > Petrotogales > Petrotogaceae > Oceanotoga > Oceanotoga sp. The sequence continues at coordinate 71,295 of NZ_JASUSU010000002.1, forward strand.
ATTTTAAAAAATAAAAATAAGAATTATCAGTCGATTGATGTGAATATAAATCATAAATTAAATATCATAATGGGTGCCAATATGACTGGAAAAACAGTCTTTTTAAAATCTTTAGCAATTTCCCAATATCTTTTTCAATATGGTTTTTATGTTCCAGCGGAGAATGCTTGTTTAGATGTATACGATGATATCATAATAAATATAGGTGATTCTCAGAATATAGAGAAGGGCTTATCCTCTTATGCTTCTGAAATATTGAAAATAAACGAAGCATTGAAAAGGTTAAAAAAAGGTGAAAAATTATTTATAATTTTTGATGAATTTGCAAGAACAACTAATCCTGAAGAAGGTGTTGCAATAATAAATGGAACTTTGAAGACTTTTTATAATTATAATTGTACATTTTTTCTTTCTACTCATTATAGTGGAATCAATTATGAGAATGTTGATTTATTTACAGTTAAAGGGCTAAAGAAAGATATTTTAAATCTAGAGTTAAAAGCAAATGAAATTGAAAAGTATATAGATTATTCAATTTTAAAAATAGAAGATGAAAAAATGGTATCTAAAGATGCTATTAATATAGCAAAAATTTTAGGGGTTGATGAAGAATTGATTTTTAATTCTATAGAAAGTCTTGAATGAAAGGAGATATATTATGCGAGAGAGTAAATTGGGATTAAATTGGAAATATGTAGATGAAGCAAGAAGTAGTGCAAAGAATATAGCTGAAAAAGTTCAGGGTTTCGTTGATGTATATTCAACCGTTTCAGTTGAAAGAACTATATGTAGATTTTTTGAAATAGATGGAGTGAATGATGAAGATATACCTTTGCCAAATGTACTTATAGATCATTTAAAAGAGAATAATAGTTTAAGTAGTGGTGCAGCTTTTTATATTTCTAATGCTATGATTGAAACTGGTATGAAACCTCAAGAAATAGCAGAAAAGATATCTTCTGGAGATTTGAATATAACTAAACTCCCGATAAATGATTTTAATAAAATAAAAGAAAATATAAATCCATTAGTAAAAAGTATGGTCAAAAGAATAAAAGAAAATAAAGAAAAAAGAGATGAATACATAAAAAATATAGGTGAAGGTAAAAAACCATATCTTTATGTAATAGTTGCAACTGGAAATGTTTATGAAGATGTTGTTCAAGCACAAGCAGCAGCAAGACAGGGAGCAGATATAATAGCAGTTATAAGATCAACAGGTCAAAGTTTATTAGATTATGTTCCTTATGGACCTACAACTGAAGGTTTTGGAGGAACTATGGCAACTCAAGAAAACTTTAGAATAATGAGAAGAGCTCTTGATGAAGTTGGAGAAGAAGTTGGAAGATATATAAGACTTGTGAATTATGCTTCTGGTCTTTGTATGCCAGAAATTGCAGGTATGGGGGCAATGGAGAGATTAGATGTTATGCTAAATGATGCATTATATGGTATATTATTCAGAGATATAAATATGCAAAGAACAATAATAGATCAATATTTTTCGAGAGTTATAAATGGATTTGCTGGAATTATTATAAATACTGGAGAAGATAATTATTTAACTACTGCAGATGCTTATGAGGAAGCACATACTGTTTTAGCTTCTGATTTCATAAATGAACAATTGGCATTGATTGCAGGTATTCCAGAAGAACAGATGGGACTTGGGCATGCTTTTGAAATGAGTCCAGATATAGAAAATGGATTTTTGTATGAATTAGCTCAAGCCCAAATGATAAGAGAGATATTCCCAAATGCACCTTTAAAATATATGCCACCTACAAAATATATGACTGGTAACATATTTAGAGGACATGTACAAGATGCATTATTCAATGTGATATCAATATGGACGAATCAAGGAATACAACTTCTTGGAATGCTCACTGAAGCAATTCATACTCCTTTTATGTCAGACAGATATTTATCAATAGAAAATGCTAAATATATATTCAATAACATGAGAAATCTTGGAGATGAAATAGTGTTTAAAGAAAATGGAGTTATACAGAAGAGAGCGAATCATGTTTTAGAAAAATCAAAAGATCTTTTAAAAACTATAGAAGGAGAAGGTCTTTTTAATGCACTTGAAAAAGGTGTTTTTGCAGATGTTAAAAGACCTAAAAATGGTGGTAAAGGTCTTAATGGGGTTTTTGAAAAGGATAAAAATTATTTTAATCCATTTATTGAAGAAATGTTAGGGGCTGATAAACGATGAGTGGAGGTTTATATTCATTAAATAAAAAAGATTATGATAAAACTTTAGATTTGAAAAATGTAAAACCGTATGGAGATACTATGAATGATGGTAAAATTCAATTGAGTTTTACATTACCAGTTCCATATGGAGATGAAGCTGTTGAAGCTGCAAAAATACTTATGAGAAAAATGGGATTTCAAAATCCTCAAATAGTTTTTTATAAAGAATTAAATAAAGGATTTACTTTTTTTAATGCTTATGGAGAATGTCCCCATGCAGTAGATTATACAGTTATTGAAGTGCCTAAAGTTAAAGTTGATAAAATGTCAATGGAAGAAATAGATGATTATATAAAAAATAATATAGGAAGAAAACTTGTTGTAATAGGTGCTAGTACTGGTACTGATGCACATACAGTTGGAATAGATGCTATAATGAACATGAAAGGATTTGCTGGTCATTATGGCCTCGAAAGATATGAGATGTTCGATGCTTATAATATGGGATCTCAAGTTTTAAATGAAGATCTTATTTCTAAAGCTATTGAATTGAATGCAGATGCCATATTAGTTTCTCAAACGGTAACCCAAAAAAATATTCATATTCAAAATATGACAGAGTTTATAGAGCTTGCAGAAGCTGAAGGAATAAGAAAAAAGACTATTTTAATAGCTGGTGGTGCGAGAATTAATCATGAACTTGCAAAAGAAATAGGTTTTGATGCGGGGTTTGGGCCAAATTCTTTTGCTGATGATGTTGGTGCATATATAGCTAATGAAATAGTGAACAGAATGAAAGAGGATTAATATTTAAATTATATAAAATTAGGACTCTATTTTAGAGTCCTAATTTTATATTTTACATTTCTTCTAAAGTTTTAATTCCAAGAAGATTTAAGCCCTTTTCAAGTACATAAGCAGTTTTTTTACATAAAGCTAATTTTGATTCAAGATATTTTCCTTCAGCATTCAATACACGAACATTATTATAAAAAGAATTAAAAGTTTGTGCAAGTTCATATAAATAATCTGTTAATAAATTTGGTTTATAATTTTCTCCTGCTCTCATAACTGCATTAGGAAATTTTAATAAATTTTTGGCAAGATTTTTTTCATAATCATTTTCAAATATATATATTTCTTGTATATCATTTAAATCTGATTTTTTTATCAAAGAGTTTATTCTTGCATATGTATATTGTAAATAAGGAGATGAATTTGAATTGAATGAAAGCATTTTTTCCCAATCGAATATTATATCGCTTGTTCTATTTTGACTTAAATCGGCATATTTTACCGCTCCAACTCCTATTATTTCTGCTTTTTCTTTTAAATTTTCTTTATTAGAATTTCTTTCTAACAATATTTTTTCAGCTTCTTGTGTGGCTTTGTCTAAAAGTTCTTTAAGTTTTATAACATTTCCTTTTCTTGTTGAAAAAACTCCATCTACAAATCTCATCAATCCAAAATATACATGATCTTTTTTTTCATTCCAACCAAGATTGTCAGCTATTGTAAATACTTGTTTAAAATGAGTTTGTTGTCTTTGATCTGTTACATATATCAATCTATTTATATCATAATTTTCTCTTCTGAACTTTATACATGCGAGATCTGAAGTAGTATATAAGAAACTTCCATTTGATTTTCTAACTATACAATTTGGAAGATTATCATCATCAAAACTCACAACTAAAGCGCCATCATCTTCAAAAGCTATATTTTTTTCTATGAGATCTTTTACAACATCTTTCATTATATTGTGATAAAAAGATTCTCCATAATAAGTATCAAAGTCTATATCCATTCTTTTATATATCTTTTCATAATCTTTTAAAGATACTTCTATGAATTCTTTCCAAAGTTTAGTATTTCTTTCATCACCACTTTGTAATTTTCTTTGTTCTTCTCTGGCAATTTCAATTAAATCTACGTTTTTTTCTGATTCTTGGGTGAATTTTACATAAATTCTTTCAAGTTCATCGATTGGATTTTGTTTATAATTTTCTTTATCTAGCCATCTATCATATCCGACGATTAAAGAACCAAATTGAGTTCCCCAATCTCCAAGATGATTGTCTCCTATAACAGTATAACCTAAATATCTATAAATTCTTTTTATAGCGTCTCCTATAACAGTGCTTCTAAGATGTCCTATATGCATTGGTTTTGCGATATTAGGAGATGAATAATCTATTATAACATTTCCCTTAGTATTTAAATCGAATTCAATTTCTTCATTACCAAGTTTTTTTAATTGTTCTCCCACAAAATCATCACTTATAAATATATTTATAAAACCAGGACCAGCAATTTCAACCTTTGTTATTAAATCACTTTGTGGAAAATTTTCAAGTATTTCTTCTGCAATTTTTCTAGGGGCTTTTTTTAATGTTTTTGCATTTATCATTGCAAAATTTGTTTGAAAATCTCCAAAATTGGAGTTATTTGTCTCCTGTATAAATAAAGAATTTGATATTTCTTCATTATATAAATTTATAAGGTGATCTTTTATTATTTCGTATAAATATTTTTCTGTTAACTTCATTTTAAAACCTCCACTATTTTTCTTTTATCAAATATGAATAATTTTTTGATTCATCGCTTTTTTCATCCAAAAAATATAAATTATCTATTGAAATTTTTTTTAATTCTGTAAAAGAACTTACTTTATTTTTTATTATTTCGTTTATGAAAATACCTCGATATTTTTTTGAATTATGTCCAGATTTTTTTATAATATTATTTTTCTGTTCATAAAAATCTATTTTAAAAGTGTTACATTTTTTTTGATCATACATATTCCTATGTGTATTTGTAAGTAAATCTATTATTAATTCTTTTTTTTGTAAAGAAATCAAGTAATTTGTTATTATATTTTTCCAGTATATATCTATTTTTTTAAAGTTTGGTAGAGTTGTATTAGATTTTAATTTATAATTAGGTATGAAATCTTTTGGCGATAAAAGACCAAAAAGACCTGAAAATATTATAACATTTTCATCATAAAAGTCTGTTTGCTTTACATTAAAATTTTTATAATCTATATATTTGAACATAGTTCCAGTGTACAACTCTTTTGATCGTATACATTCAGAATTTTTTATGTTCATATTAGATTTTAATGCTATGTCAAGATTTTCTCCTTTAACAGAGAGGATTTTTTCGATTTCAGATTTTTTTAATTTATTCATATTTTCTAAATATCGAAAGATTAAATCTCTGTGTTCTTCGAGAAAATAAAAAGTATTTTTACTCCGGATATTGGAGTAAATTATATTGGTGTTAATATTTGTATTTTTTCCTTCTGAGGGGGGTATAAGGATTTTCATGGGTTTCTTCCTCCCTTTATATAATATCATAAAAGCCTGCCTTTATGGCAGGCTTATTGATTTTCATATTATAAATGTATTATATCAATCATTTGTTTATACATTATAAATATTAAGTAAAAAAGTATTTATTCCTTTTCTGTTATGAATTTACTATTATTATTTATTAAAGCTGGAATATTAATTATCATATCTTTTTTTAATCCTAAGTTTATATTTTTCGAAATAGAAATTTTTTCTCCGCTTTCATCTTCATATTCTACTATTATTTTATGATTTGGACCTGAGACAACTACTTTTTTTCTTTTTCTTTTAGCAATATCTATAAAATCTTGATCATTAATTTTAAATTTAGCTGTATTTATATTTAAATATTCTTCGTTTTCTATGATTATTGTCTTATTATCTATAAATATTTCATGTTGTTTTCCACTTAAGTATAGAAAGAAAGAAAATAGTATTATTAATATTATTAAAGATAATCTTATTAAAGTTCTTCTTTTTTTTGTAGTCATTTTAGTCCCCCTTAATTATTATCTGAGGGAGAAGTATCTCCTCTGAATTCAAATCTTGCCCTTTCTTTATCTTTTTGTCTTCTCCAGGCATGTAAAGCTAATGAAATTGCAATTATACCATAAGATATGAAGACTCTAAAGAATTCTCCAAGCATAGCCGAACCTATAAGTTCTTTTCCAGCCCTTGGAGATACAACAAACATCATGTGAAATAGTATTATTCCAAGAAAAGCGTTTGGTATAGTAGCTTTTATAACTGACGCTCCCCCTATTAAAAGAGCTGCTATTGAAAACATACCTATTTGTTCATGAGAATTATAAGTATTCATAGTACCTATGTTTTGCAAAAAAAGTATTTGACCAAATGCTGCAAAAACAGTTGAAATTATTATTGATAATATTCTTGTTCTTTCAACAGCTATACCAGATGATCTTGCGACTTCCATATCCTGACCAACAGCTTTCATATCTTGTCCAAGTTTAGTTTTTCTAAACCATATTATAATAATACATAGTATTGCTATTACAACAAAAGTCATGATAGGTATTCTTATATTTCCTATATTTAAAGGTATTAAATCATCTAAAACTCTTCTTATACCATTTAAATCTATTGCATTTCTTATACCATAACCTCTTGGTAATAATATGTTTTTATTAGTTATTGGTATTATATTTCCCATTCCATATAAAACTATTATCTGATAAACTCCATTTATAAAAAAACCAAGTATATAAGAGGTTACAGTTTCTCTACCTTTTGCTCTGTTTAATATTATACCTCCAAGTATTCCTAATAATATAGCTATAGGGGTTGATATTATCATAGCTAAAAATAGCCCTGAAATTCCAACTATGCCCCAGTCAGTTATAAAAATTAAACCTATTTGACCGGCCATAGCTCCAAGAACTATTCCAAAATTTAATCCCATTCCTGCGATTACAGGAATTAAAAGAGATAAAACTAAAAAGGAATTTCGAGATAATCTTATTATCATTTCTTGTATTAAATATTCTGGAGAAAAACCAGATATTGGAATAGAAATTGCAGATAAAATTATAAATATTATTGGAACTGCATTACTTATAAAAAAATGAGATAATTTATCTTTTTTATTATCCATCAGCTATTCACCTTCTTTACTCTCGTTAATGCATACAATATCATGCCATTTGAAACTATTATTCTTATCGTTTCTGACATATCTGTTTGTATAATATTATTTATTACAGAAGGTGTCATTGTAAGTATACCTTGAAATAATATTGTACCTATTATTACATGGGTTATAGTTGCTTTATGAATAGATGCACCACCAAGTAATATTGCAGCAACAGCTGGAAATGCCATATAAAAAGGACCTTGGTATAATTGAATAAAACCAAATGTTTGTTCATAAACTATTATTCCTATTCCACCAAGAATTGTTGAAAATACCACTGATATTATTCTCATTTTATTTATGTTGATGCCTGAAGCTCTTGCATAATCAGGGTTTGATCCTACAGCACTCATTGCGGTTCCTGTTTTTGTTTTGAAAAACATCCATACAATTAAACACATCAATATAAAGAATAGTATGAGACCAGTTGGAATTGTTATATAATCGTTTATTTTTATTGGCAAAAAGTCATTTAATACATGATACCAATATTTTTCAACACTTATTGTAGTTCTCAACCCTTCACCACCATAAGCCCATATCATATCAGGACTCTTAAATGGCAATAATAACCACATCATAGACATAAAAGCAACTGAAGAAAATCCTACATACACTGAAACAGTCATTTCATCACCTTTTACTCTATTTAGAAGTATTCCATAACCTATTCCAAATATTAATGCAAATGGAATAGATATTATTATAGCCATTATGAAACCAGCGAATCCTGTTATACCTATTTCTATACTTATAACAGCCCCCAAAAGTCCAGCGATTATACCTAATGGAAGTCCAAAATTTAATCCACAACCAGACTGTATCATGGGTACCATAGCTAAAACAAGTACAGAATTCATACCAAATCTAATTAATGTATCAGATATGGATGTATCTAATCTTAGACCTACAAAAGGTGTAGCTATAAAGAAAGATAATAAAAATAAAGCTATTATTATCCTTGGCCAACCAGCTTTTTCAATAAAATTATTTATTTTATTCATACATTACTCACCTTCTTTGAATCGGTACTCACATTACCAACCATAAGTTCTCCAAAAGAAGCTATTGGATCTTTAGGAGAAAGTATACCTGCAATTTTTCCTTCATTTACTATTGAAATTCTGTCACATATAGATCTAAGTTCTTCTAGTTCAGAAGAAGCTATTATTATTGTTGTACCATATTCTTTATTGTATTTTTTTAAAGTATCTAACACTAATTGTTTAGCACCCACATCAATGCCTCTTGTAGGTTCTGATACAAATAATAAATCTGGTTTTAATGCAAATGATTTAGCAAGGCAAACTTTTTGTTGATTTCCACCAGAAAGTTCTTTTGCTTTTTGTTTCTCAGAAGTACACTTTATTTCTAATGAGTTTATATATTCATTTGCAATATTTTGTAGACTTTCATCATCTCGCCACTTCAATAATCCACCGAATAATTTTTTTATAAATTTTTCTTGAATATTCATGGCTGTAAACCCTATATTTAGATCTATAGGTTCATCTAATAATAAACCCACACCTCGTCTATCCTCTGATACAAAGGCAAGCCCTTTTTTTAAAGGTGTCAGAGCATCATTTAATTGAAGTTCCTGACCTCGAAATTCTACGTATCCACCAGCAGGATATAAACCCATTATTCCATTGGCTATTCCTAGTTTTCCTTGACCAGCAAGCCCTCCAATACCAAATATTTCACCTTCATATATTTCAAGTGAAACATCTCTAACAGTTTCACCAGGCATATCCACCCATAATTTTTTGGTTTTAAAAATAATATTTTCAAATTTTCTTTCTTCAATAGATTTTTTTTCTTTTTTTTCTAAACTTCTTCCGACCATCCATTCAGATATTTCATGAATACTTGTATCAGAAGGTGAGACTTCTTTTATTAATTCGCCGTCCCTTAAAACAACTATTTTATCTGATATATCAAGAATTTCTTTCAATCTATGAGATATAAAGATTATGGATATACCTTTTTTTGATAATTTTTTAATTGTTTTTAAGAGTATATCGGCTTCGGATTCTGTCAATACTGCTGTTGGTTCATCTAATACAAGAATTTTTGTATTTTTTCTATCTATTTCTCTGGCTATTTCTGTAAATTGCTTATGTCCAACTGGCATTTCATTTACAAGCATATTTATATCTACATTTACTTCGAGAGTTTTTATAGCTTTTTCAGCCCTTTTTTTCATTTTAGATCTATTTAGTGTTGAAAGTCTGTCTCCAAAAATATCAACCATAAAATTATATTTTGTATCTTCTCTATTAAATACTATATTTTCATAAGCTGTAAATCCAGGGATCAAAGAAAATTCTTGATGAACCATTCCTATTCCTGCATCTAAAGCATCAAAAGAAGAATTAAAATTAATTTCAGAACCATTTAAATAAATTTTTCCTCCATAACCACCAGTATCTTTTATTATATTAGAGCCAAATATTATATTCATCATAGTTGATTTACCAGCACCATTTTCTCCAACTAATCCTATTATTTCTCCCTGTTCAATGGTTAAATTAATATCATTGAGAACTTTATTCCCAAAGAAATCTTTAGAGATGTTCTCGAGTTTTAATAATGGAACTTTTTCATTCATCAAATTCACCTCTTTATCAAAATAATAAGGGAACTTAAGTTCCCTTATTATGAGTAAATAATTTATTTATTCTATTCCAAAATATTTATCTGGAACTTCTAAGCTTGTCATTCCTAAATAACCTTTACCGAAAACATATGTGTCTTGATAAACAAGTATGAAATTTTCTCTGTCAACTCCGTCGGCATCAACATAATAACTTCCGTTCCAACCTGCTCCAGGAGTATATTTCATGAATGATTTCATTACAGCGTCAAAATCTAATAATTCTTCTTTTTTATTTATTACATTGATTGCATGTTCTCCAAGTGCGGCTGTTGTTGTGAATCCAAATGAATATGCCCAAGTTCCCATTCTATTTTTTCCGCCTCTATCAACAACTTCTTTTTCAACTTTTTTAAGTATTGCAGGCCAATTACCTTTTTCATTATCCGTAAAAACTATACCTAATGCTCCGGGATAACCCATTGTTGGAGAAGGCAAATCAGCTTCTACAAAGAATCCACCTAATTCAGAAACTTTCTTTAAAAGAGGTTCTGTATGTGCATCATTTGTACAGAAGAAAGCTGTTTTATTCCCATATGCATCAAGCCATGCAGGAACTTTTTCTAATATAAATTGTTGAGCACCAGCTATACCTATATCACTTGTAGGATCAGGAGAGCCCATATCTATAAATTCCATTCCAAGATCTTTTGCAGCTTCTCTCATTATGTCTCTTCTTCTTGATAATAATTCATAACTCATATGCCTTGGAAAAGAAATATGCATGAATTTTTCGGCCCCAAGCATTTTTGCAGCCTTTACGATTAAATAACCTCTTGCAACATTGTCAGGCGTTACAGATAAATCTGCAGCATCTGCTATCATTCCAGGATCTTCATGAGGATTACCAGCGAGTAATATTATGTCAGGTCTTTTTTCTTTTATTCTTCTAAAAGCTTCAACTGTTCCTGGAACAGCTTGGTTTACAACTATTGCTTTCATTAAAGGATCATCTGAAAGCCCAACTATTTGAGCTATGGTAGTTTCCATTTCTTGCATAAAATTATCTGGATATGTAACATGCTGAATCATTCCACCATTTGCAACATCACCATATTCCTTTATCAATTGTTCTGCTCCTCTTAAATCATCTTCACTTTGAGAAACAGTTCCTGTTACAACCCCAATATGAAAGTTTGCCGAAAAACTAAATACCATAAAAGATAATAATAATATCAAACTTAATATCTTTTTCAATTGCCACACCCCCTTCAATTAAATATAATTTAATTGAATTATAACACAAAATAAATATAAATTAAAATTATGATTACTATTATTATAACAAATATGAAGAAAATATTTACAAATATTAATGTTTAATGAAAAATATTTCATTGTATATGTTTGATTTAATAAAATGTTAATAGGGGATTATAGAGAGACTTGAAAATAGTAGGTTATAGTTAATAATAAGTAAAGCTCGTTTTATAAAAAAACGAGCTTTTATTTTTTAGAAAGATTTTTCTTTTAACCATATATAAGTAAGAGTTTTTTCATATATTATTTTAAAATCATTATTTCTCAAAACTTTTTGTGAAGCTATATTTCCTTTTAATGTTTCTGCATATAAAACATATTGTTTAAAATTTGTAAAAAAATCATTTGAAAATAATTTCACTGATTCTGTCATTATTCCTTTATTCCAAAAATCTTTGTTTATTCCATATCCAAATTCATAACCTTTTTTTAAAGATTCATTTATAAATAGAATTCCTTTTAAACTTATACTACCTATTCTGACATTTTCTTTTTTATGATATATTTCATATCTTATATAATCTGAATAGTTTTTTTTACATATTTGAATATCTTTAAGTAGGGATTTCATAATTTTTTCGAATAAAATATTTTCTTGTTTTTTAAAAGGAAAAAATGAATTATTTAAATCAAATTTTTTTGGATTTTTAATTATTTCATGAAAATCTGAATATTCTAGTTTTAATAGGTTTATTTGGTTACCCTCTATTATTTTTATGTTTTTTGCCTCCTTTTTATTGTAATTTAGAAAAAAATCGTAACTTAATATTAACTAAAATTAATTAAATAATTTACAGTATGCTTTAATTAATTTCTCTTATATTATATAATATTTTGAATTTATTTTTAAAGGAGAGTGTATATTATGAAAAAACAAGAAGATTTTTTTCATTATATACTAAATTTTTATTTCGAAAATGGTTGTAACTGTGTATATTATACCGATATTATAAAAGAATTTTCAGATGTTGATATTAATACTGTTAAATGCTGGATTGAATTATTTTATAAAAAAGGTTTTATAAATTATGATTCTGATTTCAGCGGATTAAAAATTATTGTTGTTAAAAATAAAGCCATATATGAGTATGCAAAAAGGTTTAAAGAAGGTTTTGTATATGATATTTCTGTTTTAAAGAGTATGAAAGACAAGTTTGATTTTGAACTTTCATCTAAGTTTTTGCATGAAAAAACTGGAATTGATGTTAAAGTTATAAATTTATGGATTGAAAAAAATAAAAATGATAAAAATTTAGTATAAAAAACGGAGAATTATAAATTCTCCGTTTTTTTAAATCAAGTATTTGTTCATCCAATCTGTAATTTCTTTTAAACGTCTTATTCTATGTTTTGGTTTTCCTGAACGGCTTAACTCATGATTTTCTCCGTGAAATAAAACTAATTTTGAATCTGTTTCATTTACTTTTAAAGCTGTAAACATCTGAATTGCTTCTGCCATATAACATCTATAATCTTCATCAGATTGTATAAATAATGTAGGAGTTTTTGCTTTGTCTGCATATTTTAATGGTGATTGATTCCATAGTTTCATTATATCAGACCAAGGATTTGCATCTTGTTGATCTTGTACAAAATAATATCCAATATCGGTTGTCATAGATTTTGATATCCAATTTGATATACTTCTTTGAGAAGCAGCAGCTTTGAATCTATTAGTGTTTCCTATTATCCAGTTTGTCATGAAACCACCATAAGAACCGCCAGTTACACCTATACGATTTTGATCTATGAAATCATATTTTTTTATTATAGTATCTGTAAAATCCATAATATCTTCATAGTCTATCGTACCAAATTTTCCTCTTATGTCTGAAAATTCATTTCCTTTACCATCACTTCCACGAGGATTGCAAAAGAATACTACATACCCTTGATTTACCCAATATTGCATTTCATTATAAAATATATCAGAATATACAGTTTTTGGTCCTCCATGTATATCTAATATCGAAGGATATTTTTTATTTTCATCAAAATCTACAGGCTTTAATATCCAACCATCAATTTTTATATTTTCTTTGTTCAATTCTACTTTTTCTGGATGAGATAATTTTAATTCTTTTAATACCCAATCATTGAAATTTGTTAATTTTATATTTTGATTATATGTATATATTGATTGCAAAGATAGATCAGATTTTAATCCATAATATATAAAATCATTTTCTAAAATATCGAATCCATCTACAGTTCCTTTTATATCAGTTATTTGTTTTACATCTCCATTTAAATCGACACTGAATATATTGCTATAATATCCAACAGTTGAAACAAAGTATAATTTTTTGTCTTTAACTCTTGGTCCATTCGTTGATCCTAATCTACAATCTGTTCCGACAGAATTCCACATCGATTGATCTAATTCGGGTGTTATACATTTTAGTTGATCATTTCTCAGATCATAAGAATAAAATTTCATATTTTCATTTATACCATATTTTTTCATATTTGAACCTGAAAATATTAAAGTATTTTCGTCTATAAAATATGCATATGCTATGCTTAGTTTTTCATTTAATTTTAATTTTTTTGATTCTTCTGTTTTTAAATCATATATATAAATTTCTTCATTTAAAGGCATCTTATGTTCATATTCATTTGATATAAAAACTATTTTTTCATTTTTTATATCATAATGAGATATATTTTTTTCTTTACCTGATATATTTTTTATTTTTTTAGTTTCTATATCATACAGATTTAAAGTATTCCTCTTTTTTGAAACATATCCATTACCATTTGACCAAAATGGAATTTCTTCAAATACTTCATAATCTTTTTCTTCTTCTAATTGATCTTTTGATAGATTGTCTTTGTAATTATCATTGATCGATGTAAAAATTATTTTGTTTTCTTGTAATATTTTATATGAACTTATATTTTGGTCAATAGTTATAAATTTTTCGGCTTCACCACCATTTATATTTATTTTGTATAAATGTGTAGATTTTTCTTCTTTTTCATCTTTATTTCTTTGGGATATGAATATTAATTCATTTTTATTTAACCATTTTAAATTCATATCTTTTCCGCTATTAGTTAATTTGATTATATTTTTTTGTTCTAAATTACCAAGGTAAATATTTTTTTCATAACAATTATCTTTTAGATTTGCTTTTGATAATACAAATGCAAAATTTTCTTTGTTTGCAGATGTTTCTAAGTTTGATATATAAGAATAATCAGTAAAATCATCAATCTTTATATTTCTCAATTTTATCACCCCTTGATTAGTTTGTTTGGTTAACTATATTATATATTATTTTTTATAATATTTAAAATTGATGATCATTTTTTGTTTTAATTTGTTTAGAATTTTTTTCTTTGAATATTTTTGTATTTGTCAATGTCTTTTTAATTGTATAATATTAATAAATGTGAGGTGATTTTATGAAAGTTATAAAAGATAAACAAAAAATGAATCAGTACATTGAAGAGTTCAAAATTCAAAATATTTTCAGTAAAGATATTACTGAATTTATGGATTTAGTTAAGTATGAAAAAGGCGAAGTTATTTGTATGACAAATATTGAAATGGAGTATTTTTATTTATTTGTTGAAGGAAAAGTTAAAATATATACATTATTGGAAAATGGGAAATCTCTTTTATTAAGATTTTATGAACCATTGAAATTTATAGGGGATTTAGAGTATACTTATTCAAATAGAATTGCAAAAACTAATGTGGAATCTATGATGGATAGTTATTTAATAAGAATTAGTTATGAAAATATAGATAAGTATTGTTTTGATGATAGTATTTTTTTGAGAAACATATGTAATTCTTTGGCTTATAAATTAGATTTTTTATCTAATTCAAGTTCTATAAATCTTCTTTATTCTGTAGAAAAAAGATTGGCAGCATATTTAGTTTCTGTAACTGAAGAAGAGTCAAGATTTATACAAGAGATGCAAACTAAAAAAATTACAGAGCTTGCAGATTTACTTGGAACAAGTTATAGACATTTGAATAGAGTTATAAAAAAACTTTCTGAAATAGGAGTTATAAAAAGAGAAGATAATTTTATAAAAATTATAGATAGAGTTTATTTAGAGGGATTAGCAGGAGATATATATAAATAAAATCAAACATGTTATAATTAATTTAAAAGGAGGTGAATGATGTTTAAAAGAATATTCTTCTTTATTTCTTTTTTTTTAATCATGGGCTTTTCTTTTTCTGAGGATTTGAATATTCTAATATTAAATTCATATCATTCTGGATATAAATGGTCAGATGATATAACAAAATTTTTAGTTGATTATAATTTAAAGAATGATTATAATTATTTTATAGAGTATATGGATACAAAACATCATTATGAAGATGATTTTTTTGTACATTTAAAAGAATTTTTTTCTGAAAAATATAAAAATACAAAATTTGATTATATATTCTCTATAGACGATAATGCATTGAAGTTTCTTAGAGTTTTTGGTGAAGATATATTTGGAAATATTCCCATAATTTTTTGTGGTGTAAATAATTATAAGAATATAGATTTTTCTGAACTCAAAAATTATTATGGAATTTTTGAAGATATAGATATGAAAAATAATTTAAAACTTATAAAGGATATGTATTCAAATTTAAATTCTTTATATATAATAAATGATAATAAAAGTGCAACTGGAATTATTTTGAAAGAAGAAATTCTAAAAGAGATTGAATTTTTTGATTTTAAAGAAATTAATTTTATTGAGAATGAAAATTTTAAAGATATATTTGATTTTGTCAAAAGTATTGATAAAAATTCTGCAATTTTTTTAATGGTTTATTTCGTGGATAAACAAGGTAAGTATATGGATCCTGTAGAATTTTCTAAAAGATTGGCTTCTGATAGTAAAGTACCTGTTTTTGTTCCATGGGATTTTTATTTGAATACTGGAGTGATTGGTGGTAAAGTTTTGAGTGGACAATCTCAAGCTGAAGAAATGATAAAAATATTTGAAAATTTGAGAAGACAAAAAGAATTAAAAGAACATTTGTATCAACCCCATCAAAAATTTATTTTTGATAATTATATTCTCAATAAATTTAATATAAACAGAAAATATTTACCTTCAAATTATGAATTAATAAACAAATCAGAATCTTTTTTTATAAAATATAAATATTTCATTATTTTGAATTTAATAATATTTTTGATTTTATTTCTTTTAATTTTTTATCTGAGATCAAGACTTTTAATAAAGAAAAAATATATAAAAAAATTAAAAAAACAAGAAGAAAAATTAAATGCTTCTTATGAAGAACTTGAAGCTTTAAATGAAACACTTGAAGAATCATATAATGAAAATGAAACTCTATTAAATAATCTTAAAGTTTTAATAGATTTTTCTATTCATAACTTTTCTAATTTAGATACTTTTCTAAAAGAAGTTTTTACAAAGATGAAATTTTTGATGCCAGAGGCCGATAATGGCGGGGTTCTTTTGTTTGAAGAAGATAAAATAAACATAGTAGAAAAATCTAATTATACTGATGAAATGCTTGAAAATTTTGATTTTAATGTAGAACAGTTCTATAATATGAGTAAAGTCTTTATTAAAGAGTATGATAAACCATTAATTTTTTCAGATTCTAAAGATGAAATAAAAGTGTATAAAACTATGAATATTTCTATAAGGACAGAAAAAAAACTTTATGGAGTTATGATCTTTGATATATGCTCTGAAAATATGAATTTTTCAAATGAATCTATTAGATTTGCAAGATATTTTAATAAAATTATGTTCAATTATCTAACTATTATGGAAAAAAACAAGGAAATTTTTGATTCATATGTAGATTTTAGTAATAAGCTTGCGATAATAGCAGAATCTTATGATCAAGAGATGGCGAATCATATATATAGAATTGGTGAACTTGCATATTTTATAGCAAAGAAGATGGATTTGAATTCGGATTTTTGTGAAAAGATAAAGATTTTTGCACCTCTTCATGATATAGGTAAAATTTTTGTGGATAAGAATATTCTAACCAAAAAAGAAAGTTTAACTACTGATGAATGGGAGGATATGAAGAAACATACATTATATTCTTCTTATTTGTTATCTGGAAATTCTAATTTTAAAATAGCTTATAATATAGCTTTATATCATCATGAAAAATTTGATGGTACTGGTTATCCATCAGGATTATTAGGTAATGATATTCCCATTGAAGCTCAAATAGTTAGCGTTGTTGATGTATATGATGCTTTGAGAAGCAAAAGATCTTATAAATCAGATTTTTCGCATGAAAAAACTATGGAAATAATTTTTAAAGGAGATGGAAGAACCTCTCCCAATCATTTTAATCCAGAAATTTTAAAGGTGTTAAAAGAAAATTCTGATGAAATTAAACAATTATGGTTCGATTTGTGAAAAACAAAAAAATTTTAAAGAAAATTTTAAAGAATAATATTATAATGTTTATGTGAAAAAAATTAATTACATGATAAGGAGATAAATATGTCAGTTAAAGTTATTACAGATAGTACCTCTTATATCCCTAAAAATATGGTAGAAGAATTAAGTATAGGGATAATTCCTCTTAGAGTTTCATTCGATGAAGAAACTTTTGTTGAAAATGAGATTACAAATGATTTTTTTTATAAAAAATTAGATGAAAAAGGAGAAATTCCAATTTCTTCACAGCCATCTATTGATTTTTTTTATAATATGTTTGAAAAAGAAATAAAAATAGGTAATGAAATAGTTGGAGTTTTTATTTCAGCTGATATGAGTGGAACTTTTTCAACAGCTGTAATGGTTAAAAATATGATTTTAAAAGAATATCCAAAGGCTAAAATAAAAATTTTAAATTCTAAGTCCAATAGTATGCAATTGGGTTATGCGGCTATAGAAGGGGCAAGAATTTCTAAGGCTGGTGGGGCTTTTAATGATGTTGTTGAGACTATTGAGAATACAATAAAAAGAACCCGATTCCTTTTTATACCTGATACATTTAAATACTTAAAAAAAGGAGGAAGAATAGGTTCAGCTCAGGCACTTTTAGGATCTTTACTTAAAATAAAACCTATTTTAACTGTAAATGATGGAAAAACAGATGTTATGGAAAAAATAAGAACAAGAAAAAAAAGCAATTGAAAAGATGATAGATGTATTTTTAAAGGATATAGAACAATATGGATTTAAAGATGCAATAATTCATCATATAAATTGTGATAATGATGCACAAGAATTCGCAGATTTAATAAAAGAACAAACAGGTAAGATAATAGATAAAATTCCTATAGGCCCAGTTATAGGAACTCATGTTGGGCCAGGTGCCATAGGTATAGTTTATTTAACAGAAAATGATATGATATAAATAAAAAATAGTGTGATTAAAAATCACACTATTTTTTGGTGGCGAGGAAGAGATTCGAACTCTTGACACTACGGGTATGAGCCGTATGCTCTAGCCAACTGAGCTACCTCGCCAAAAAAATATGGTAGCGGGGGAAGGATTTGAACCTACGACCTTCGGGTTATGAGCCCGACGAGCTACCAGACTGCTCCACCCCGCACCAAGTAAAGGTACTTTGGAATTTTAAAAGATGGTGCCGAGGGTCGGACTCGAACCGACACGAGCGAAATGCCCAATGGATTTTAAGTCCACAGCGTCTACCTATTCCGCCACCCCGGCATCTTTCATTCATTCCGTAAAGAATTTTATCATAAATATGATAAGTTGTCAAGAGGGTATTGTTAAGAAAGTATTTTTTTTATATGTTGATATAAATAATAATTATAAATAATAAATTAATGAGCTTCTTATTATTGATATATTTTTAAGAAAATGGATTCTATAAAAGTCATTTTTTTTTGTTATAATCGTTTAAAATTAATATAAAAGGTGGTTTGGGATGTGAGAAAATATTTTATTATATTATTTGTTATTTTAATATCTTTCATTGGAATTTCAGGTATTATTTATCAACCTCCGGCTGATTTATATTTTGAAGAAACAGAACATTTTAAGTTTATATTTGAAAAAGACTTAAAAAATTTTTTTTATGAATTAAAAGATTTTTCAGAGTATATTTACTCTGAATATTCTGATTTTTACGGAGTTAGTCCAGAAAAAATAAAAGTTTATATTCTTGATGATGTTGATTATACGAATTCATTTGCCAATGGAGCTTATAATTTTATAAGGCTTTATATAAATCCTCCTCAAGATAGCATAGGTCTTGGTGATAATGTAACTGATTGGCTTAAATTTGTTTTTACTCATGAACTTAATCATGTTTTTTATGGAAACTTAATAGAAGATCCTATTTTAAAAATTATTCCTTCAGACACAATAAAAAAATTAATTGGGGGATTATTTATACCAAGTTATATGCATGAAGGTGTATCCATATATATGGAAAGCAAGTATTTTAATGGGAGATATAGAGATGATATTTTTAATATGTATCTAAAACAAGAAGTTTTAAGTAAAGATTATCCAAGGTATTATTATGGAGGTGGAGCAAATATTGATATTTATTCACCAGCAGGTTTTAATTATATGTATGGGGCTTTGATTACTAAAAATATTTATATAAAATATGGGGAAGAAGTTTTAAAACTCATAATAAAAGACTTAAATTCGAGTGTTTTGAATACCATAAGTGAATCATTTGAAGATATTACAGGAGATAATTGGAATGAATTTCTATTCGATATAAAAAAGTCTTATAAAAATTTGGAAATAGAGTTGAAAAATAAGGGATATAATGATAAATATTATGAATTAGAAGGACCAAAATATAATACTGGAAATATTAAAGCCAGTGAAGATCATATATACTATTTTAAAAATCAAAAAAATGATATAAAAGGTCTTTATAAAGATGATATTTTAATAAAAAAGAATATAAGTAATTTTGATGTTTCTAAAAACGATTCTTTGATCTATACTGTTGGAAATAAAAATGATAATTATGTATATAGTTTATATTTTGATTGTAATTGTCCAAAGGGAGATAGATTTATAGATGATAGGGTTATATCATTTTCTTTTGTTGGAGAAAATAATATTGTCTATTCTAAGCTCAATAAAGGACAATCAGCTTTAATATTATATGATATTAAAAATAAAAAGAAGAAAGTTTTAAAAGATTATTCTAATATTGTTTTTAATTATATAGAATCATATGAAAATAAACTATATATAAGCATGAATATAAATAATATCAGTGATATTTATATGTATGATTTATTAGAAGAAAAATTTATTAAAATAACAGATGATGAATATAAAGAATTGAATCTATTTGCATATGAAAATTATCTTTATTATTCTTCTAATAAAGAAGATGGAATATATAATATTTATCGTATGGATTTGAATGATTTTAAAACTTATAAATTGACAAACAGTATAAGTGGAGCTTTCAATCCAATTATTTATGATAATAAAATTTATTATTTAGTTTATGAATATGATGGTTATCATATTGCATATAAAAACTTAAATGATTTCGATTATAATATTTTTTATCAGCATTATTTAAAAGATTATGAATTTGAGATGGAATTTGAAAGTTTGGATTTAGAAAATAAAGAATTAAATAAATATTATGAATTACCTAAATTTTCTGTTTTTCCATATTTAGAATATGAAAAAAGTGAAGATAAAACTTTTTATGGAATAGATTTAGGTTTTATGTCAGAAGCAATGAATTATTCTGGCGATTTTATTCTTTTATATGATTTTGATGAGTCTTTTAAATTTGATTCGATGATACAATTTGATTTTTATACTCATAATAAGGTATATTTTAATTATTATAAAGGATATAATTATGGGTTTAATATTTCTGATGATTATGAATTTTACAATGGATTGAATAAATTTTTATTTATTCCTGAAATAGGAATAGATTTTTTTGATTATAATTTTAATAAAGTATCATTAAAAAATAATTTAATCATAGATCCATATTCTATAAACCATTGGAATATATATACAGTGGGATTTTTTAGTTTATTTGAATATGATAAAACTTTAAAATATAGTTTAGCAATTGATAAACCATTTATTTTATATGACATCAAATTAGATCCTTTGATTGGATATAGAACAATAGGGGATTATAATGAATTATTTTTTGGTGGAAGTGTAGAAAAAGATTTATTGAGTTTAAATTGGAGTATTTTTGATGGTAAGTTTAGATTGGATAAAATAATTTTGGGTGGTAGTTTTGATTATGGAACATTTAGCAAGTTGGATTATAAAATATATTTGAAATTTAATTCAGCTTTATTTTATTGGATAGATTTAGATATACCTTTTGTGTATCCATGGTAATAAAAAAACGGAATTGAATTTGAATTCAATTCCGTTTGTTATTATTTTTTTTATTCCATTCGCCAATAATCGATTTTCTTCTGAAAGAAGGGATTAGAACAACTGTGAATATCCAAGTTAAAACTATACCAAATACCATAGTCCAAGCAAAAGCTTTTAAAAAATCTCCTTCAGATATTTGAAAACTTCCAAAAGTTAAGGCTGAAGTCAAGAAAGATAAAGTTACAGACTTTAATGTATGCCAATAATGTATTTTATCTTCATCTATTGAATGAAATAAATGTATAAATCCATCAGCACCTATACCAAATACAAGTGGGAAGGTCATTAGAGTTACAAAGGTTGTTTCTATTCCAAAAAAATATCCAATACCAAATGATGCGGCTGATGCTGCAAATAGTCCAACAAATGCTTCAAAAGCTTCACCAATTTTTTTTCTTGAAATTAAAGTTAATAACCAAATAGAAGCAAAAGATACTATCATTGGAATTATGAATTTTTGTTTTACCATTGTCATTATTTTGAACATTGCTTTTGAAAGTCCAACAACTCTTTCTTGAGATTCTGGATTTAGTTCATCAAATAAAAGTTTTATACCATTATCTTTCCATAGTTCTATAGATGTATAAACATTTAAAATCATATATTTTTCATTATTTTTTTCGAATATAAAATTGCTTTTTACTGTTTCTGGAAGTATTTCAGATATGTTCAATGAAAATTGATATAGATCTTTCGATTTTGAAGCTATATTTATAAGATCAAGACTGTTATTATACATGTTATATTTTTTTAAAAGAGATACAACTATAGGATTTTTTACTATTTGTGAATATTCATTTATTTTTGATTTTAAGTCAGAAAAGTTTCCTATTTGGGATTTTATCATATCTGGTAAACTTTCAACTTTATCTACAAGCCCCGTAGATAAAAGATCTGCAGATATTTTATCGAAATTTTCATCTATTCTCATAATATATTTAGTAGATTTAAAGGTATTTGTCCCAAAAGCTTCTGATATTTTTTCTCCAACTATTATAGATTCTGATTTTTCAGATATCATGCCTGGTGGAGTGTATGAAAAATTTATAATATTCATTATTCCGAATCCTATTAAAACTACTATTATTGGAATTATAATATAACTTATGACATTTCCATGTTTTGGAATTCTGTACCCTAATTTTTTAAATAATCTGTTTATATATATGATGAAGTTACTGACTTTTATTTTATCTCTTATCAGATATATTACAGCTGGAACAAAAAATACCATCATAAAAAAGAAAATCAATAATCCATATGAACTCATCAAACCCATTTCTGTGAAAGCTGGTAATCCCATCAATGTCAAAGATAGAAATACTACAACAGTAGTTAAAACGCCAAATAATAAGGGTATAAAAGTATTTTTATATGTTATAAATAATGCTTGTTCAAAATCGTTCCTATTTTTATATTCATTTATTAATACAGTAACTATATGAATTCCATAATCTATACCAAGTCCGAGAGTTATTGCTATTACAAAAGTTGTTATTATATTTAAATTTGTAAAAAGTAATTGAGAAACTCCCATAGTCATAACCATTGATATTATTAGAGAAACAAAGACTACTATGGTTGTATAAATACTTCCAAAAGCTATTATAAATACTGTTATTATTAAAATAACAGATAATATAGTCGTTTTGCTAAAATCATTTGAAATCGCTTTATTTGATTCATATTGAGTTACATAAGCATTGGTTAATCCAATTTCTATATCATATTTTTTTTCTAATTGATCACTTTGTTTTTTTATTTTTTGAACTATATAACTAGCATAATCAAGATCTGTAACTGGCTTTGTAAATGTAGAACCCATTATCATAACTTTTTTATCTGGAGATAAGGCATAGTAAGAGCTTATTTCTGTTGTTGCATTATTATTAGATAAATTAGATTCAAGTTGATATACATTTTCTATTGCAGTATTTAAATATTCTATAGTTTTAAAATCGTATGGATTTGCAGATTTTGCAGCTTCAAAAAAATCATTAATACTTGAAGAAATCGTTTCAAGTATATCAGTATCTCCTAAATAAACTAATCCAAATGAAAGTAAAAATGATAGATCAGTTTCTGTAAAATTATTAAATGTAGGTTCGTTTTGCATAAAATCATAAAAATCTAAAGCTATTTTTTCGGGGTCAGAATTTTCATTTAAAAAGAAACTCGTTATCATTATATCTGAACTTGATAATTCTTTTTGTTCATAATTATATTCTTGTATTATAGGAGAATCTTGAGGTATTATTTTTAACAAATCGGAATCTATACCAATTTTCGTGGCTAAAAAAGAACTTATAGCAGTTAAAACAGCTACAATTATTATTATAATTTTAGAGTTTTTTATAACAAAGTTTGTCATCTTTTCATAAAAATTTTTATTCATAAATACCACCAAACTATAAAAATATCAAAAATAGATCCTATTAACAATGAATAATAGTATTTTTGAGATATATCAAATTTTATTTTTATAAAAAAAACCCATAAAATAGATATTATCAAAAAATATTTGTTGATTATTCCAAATATCAAAGGTGAAACCATAGAAATATGAGAATAATATTTAAACTTATTTTCAAAAGCATATCTTAAGCCGGTACTTAAATAACTCAAACTCATAATAAAAATGATATTTTCTAAAAAAAGTGAGTTTAAAGGAGAAAGCTGATAAATAAAAAATATTATCAGCGGTATAAAAAAACTTTCTTTAGTATTTTCTGATATTCGTTTAGGTTGAAATAATGTATCGAATATTATTATTGGAATATTTTGTAAATGCATATTATTCACCTTTAAAGTTTATGAACTCTAATTTATAGAATGTGTTCAAACCATTTTCTTTTAAAGCTTTTATTAGTTCGACAACATTTTTATATTCAAGTAATTTTTCATCGAGTATTATACTTCCATACTCTTCTAAAGCACTTAATGTAACCTGATTAAAAGAATATCCTCTATAATCTTCATAAGATAAGAAAAAATATCTTGTTTTTAAAAAATCGTACTCGAAATCGTTAAAATCATCTTTGTTCAATATATAAATTTTAGGTATCATTTTAAGTCTTATATTTTTTGTATAAAGCTGATAATAAGGAAGTTTCATTCCAAATAAATCATATTCGGACTTTTTTTCTTTATAATCATTATCTACAGCTAATATTATACTTTTTATATCTTCATAATTATTTTTTGAAAAAGGACTTAAATACAAAACAGAATTGATTGGATCATATTTTATGTCTCCAACATATATGTCAGTATCCATAAGACCTGAAGTAAACTGGGAAACAGAAAATATGTTTCCCATTGAATTAAATTCATTTATCAAATTTTCTTTTTTATGGTATATTACAGGAGTTTTTTCTATATTTATTTTTTCAATTGAATTATCTAAAAAAATATAATTTAAAATAAGGGTTAAAGGAAAAATCACTATGAATATGACTAAAACCCAACCATATAGTTTCAATTATTTTCTCCCCTAATTTTTTTTATTAATTCCTCTAAAGCTGTTTTTACTTGAATATCATTTATATCTACGGTTATATTATTAGTAGTTTCATTTAAGATTTCATCTATTTCTTTATCTGAGGTATCTGTAATAGATACAACATCTTTAACTTTTGCTTTTACTTCTATTTGAGGCTTTATACCTTTTAGATGAATATCCTCACCATTTGGAGTGAAATAATGTCCAATAGGAAGCCACACTTCTCCACCATTTGAAAATTCTATAGGCCTTTGAACAGCAGCTTTACCAAAGGTTGTTTCTCCTATTATAACTCCTTTTTTGCTATCTCTGAGAGCTCCTGTAAGTATTTCTGAAGCAGATGCAGAACCGCCGTTTACAAGAACAACTATTGGAATATTTTCAAACATATTGAAGTATTTTCCAGGTTCTGGAGTTATTATTTCTTGCTGACCATTATAATATTTTACAGAAACTATTTCTCCTTTTTTTATGAACATCGAAGCAATATCTATTACAACATTTAAATAACCACCAGGATTATTTCTCAAATCGAGTACAAAACCGTTTATTTTATTTTCTGATATTTTATTCAATGCTTCATCCATCTCGAAAGCACTTTTTTCGCCAAATTCAGTGAGTCTTAAATAAGCAATATTATTATTTTCATAATTTAAAAATGTATATTTAACAGTTTTAGTTTCTATAAGTTCTCTTTTTATTTCAATTATTTTTGACTCTTCCCAACCCTGTCTAAAGAGTTCTATTTCTAACGTTGTTCCAGGTTTTCCTCTCATTAGATCAACAGATTCATAATATCCTAAAGATTCAACTGAAGAACCATTTACACTTATTATATAATCTTTTGGTAGTATTCCTGCTCTTTCGGCAGGACTATTATGCATAGGTGCTACGACAACTATAGATTTTGTTTTTGGATCATATTTTACTTTTATTCCAAGTCCACCGTATTCTCCAGATTCATTTATATTATTTTCTTTGGTTGTTCTCGCATCAAAATACCAAGCAAAAGGATCATTCAATCCCTCTACAAGACCATTTAGTGTAGAATCAAGTATTTTATCATAATCAACATCATCTTTTTCATAGTATAAATTATCTATATAATATAATAATTTTACGATAGGAGTTTGAAAATCTTCAGTATATATTTGTTCTATTTCTCTTGCATCATTTTTAGCTCCGAATACCCAAGAAGATATTAATAAAATACTTATCAATAAAAGTATAAAAATTCTTTTATTTTTATGACTCATTTATAAAAAACTCCTTTCAATTTAGATATTTTTTAATTTTGAAATATTAGCTATTAGATCATCTAGTATTTTTTCATTTTGTGTTTTCTCATATTCTAATATGCAACCTTTTGTATATTGTTTAACTATTTGTTCTGCTGTTTTTTCTAAAGCACCTGTTATTGCAGAAAGTTGGGTTAAAACTTCTGAACATTGTCTATCTTCTTCAACCATCTTTTGAAGACCTCTAACTTGACCTTCTATTCTTTTTAGACGGTTTATTATATTTTTTTGGCTCATATTCTCTCCCTTCCTATTTAAATATCTACTTAATTATAACATAAAATTTAAATCAAAAGATTTAAAATAATTGAAGCTATTCATTTTTAAGTTTTTTTTAAGTCGAATGAATAATATATCTATATAGATATATTATGGAGAAGATAATATGGCTAAACTTCCTTTTTTAAAATTCTTAATGATTCAATATTTGATAGAAAATGGAGAGATAACTGGATATTCTTTTATAAAGTTTTGTAAAAGAAAGGATATTCCTGTTTCTTCTGGAACTGTATATCCACATTTAAAAACTTTATCTGATAATGGTATAATAGATTTTAAAATTTATAAAAATAAAAAAATATATAGTTTTACAGATTATGGTAAAGAATATTCAAAAGAAATGTATAAAAAATATGTTAATTTAAAAAAAGAGGTAAAAAAAATAGACATGTTTTTTACGAACATTCCAAGTAATTATCCTGAAAATATAAAAACAGAATTTAATATATTATATAGTCTTTACAATTGTACAGATTATTATGATATAAAAGATTTAAAAAAAATAAAAGAAAAACTTTTGAATATATTGGATATAATAGATGCTGAAATTGAAAAAGATAAATAATTTTATTTTTTTATAATAGATAAAAATGATACAATTAATATATGCATTGACTTTTAAATTTTTCTGTAATATAAAAATTATAAAATATATAAAAGTTATAAGAATATTCGTTCAAAGGAGGGTAATATGGATAAAAAACCTAAAAGAAGTTTAGGGCCTATATTTGTTTATTTAATATTGTTTGCAATAATAGTTTTTAGTATAAGCAGATTAAATGCCCCATCCAATAAAGAGATAGGATATACAGAACTTTTAAAGCAAATCGATAAAGGACAGATAATAAGACTGGAAATTGAAGACAGTGGTTTAGTTAGGGCTAAAACTAAAACAGGAGACATTCTCCAAGCTTATGCACCTACCTTGTTACAGGATGAAGCATATACAAGAGCCCTTGTAAATGAAGGGATACAGATAAAATATATAAGGAGCACTGGATCGAGTTGGTGGGTAAGTCTTTTGATATATATGGCACCAATTTTAATAATGATACTTTTTTGGGTATGGCTTTTCAAAGGTGTCGGCTCAAGAGGAGGCGGTGGAGCTCCTGGAATGAACTTTAAAAAAAGTCCGGCAAGAAAATTTGATCCCAAAAAAGCTAAAATAGGATTTAAAGATGTTGCTGGAATAGATGAAGCAAGAGAGGAACTTGAAGATATAGTAACTTTTCTTAAGAATCCTCAAGAATTTAATACTCTCGGAGCGAGAATGCCAAAAGGTGTCCTTCTAGTAGGACAACCTGGAACAGGAAAAACTCTTATAGCAAGAGCTGTTGCAGGTGAAGCTGGTGTACCTTTCTTTTATATAAGTGGTTCTGATTTTGTTGAGTTATTTGTCGGTGTTGGAGCATCACGTGTTAGAGAAATGTTTAATCAAGCAAAAGCTGAAGCTCCAGCAATAATATTTATAGATGAAATCGATGCTGTTGGTAGACAAAGAGGTGCCGGACTTGGTGGCGGACATGATGAAAGAGAACAAACTTTAAACTCTTTACTTGTTGAAATGGATGGATTTGATCCTAAAGCAGGAATTATAGTTATGGCTGCAACAAATAGACCAGATATACTTGATAAAGCACTTTTAAGACCTGGAAGATTTGACAAAAAAGTTGTTATAGATGCTCCAGATTTAAAAGGAAGAGAAGAAATACTAAAAGTTCATATGAAAGGTAAAAAAATATCTAAAGATGTTGATCCGGAAGTACTTGCAAGAGGTACTCCTGGATTTGTTGGAGCTGATTTAGAAAACTTGATCAATGAATCTGCTTTACTTGCAGCAAGAAATAAAAGAGAATTTATAACTATGGAAGATTGTTCAGAAGCAATTGAAAGAGTTATTGCAGGACCAGAAAGAAGATCCAGAAAACTTTCTGATAAAGAAAAGAAAATAGTAACTTATCATGAACTTGGTCATGCGATGTTAGGATATTTATTGCCAAATTCAGATCCAGTTCATAAGATCACCATAGTCCCAAGAGGTCATGCTGCTTTAGGTTATACATTACAATTACCATTAGAAGAAAAATTTTTAATGAGTGAAGAAGAGCTAAAAGATAGGATAATCACTCTTTTAGGTGGTAGAGCTTCTGAAGATATAATTTTTAATGAAATAACTTCTGGTGCTGGTAATGATTTAAAAAGAGCCACAGAAATAGTTAAAAAGATGGTCACTCAGCTTGGAATGAGTAAAAAGATAGGACCTATTGCATGGGGAGAAGAAGAAGGCGAAGTCTTTCTTGGAAGAGAATTAACTAAAATGAAGAATTATTCTCAAGATACTGCAAAAGAGATAGATAATGAAATAAAAAACTTAATAATAGAAAGTTATGAAAGAGCAAAAAATATACTTGGTGAAAATAAGCAGAGATTAGATCTATTGGCAGCATATTTGTATGGAAAAGAAACTATAGATGGAGAAGAATTTAAAAAATTGATGGAAATGGATATAGATGATTTAAATAAAAAAATAATCGATGATGAAAATATAAAAATAAAAATATTAGATGTAAAAGCGTAAATGAATATAATCAGTACATTGAACTTTGTTTCAATGCACTTTTATTTTTTTTTAAGTGACTTGATTTATCATTGATAAAATGATATAATAAAAAAGTGTTATATATAACTATAACACAATAACAAATTCAATATTGAATATATGATGAATTTATTAGATTTTGCTTGATTTTTTCACATAATAAATAATATAATCTAATAAGCACTTATAACTTACAAAAATGTAAGTTAATTATCTTTGTAGTAAGGTATAAAAATAGAATTTTATTAGAATAAAAAATATAATATATATTAGAAACAATATTAATTGGGAGGTAATGATATGAAAAAAATTTTAATTTTATTGGTATTAGTATTTACTATTATGAGTTTTTCTGCTACATTATTTGATGTTATAGAGTCTGCTAAAGCTACATCTACAACATATGAACTTTCAAATTTGGAATATGTTTTGATGGAAATGGAATATGATAAGAATAAAATAATGGCAACAAATCAAAAGTCAGAGTTAAGTGCGGAAATAAATTTTTTAAATTCTTTAAAAGAAAATAAAAAAACTGTAGAAAGATTTTATACAGATACTATAAATACTTATTTTGATTACTTAATAGATAAACTCGACTATGAAAGTACTGAACTTAAAATCAAAAATGCAAGAATTGATTTAGAAAATAAGAAAAAATTATTCGAAAAAAAATTGATTTCTATTGATGAACTAAAAAATGCTGAATTAACTTTAAGTGATTTAGAAAATTCTATAACGAGTAAAAAAGTAAAAATGCTTGATTCAAAAAATGATTTAATAGAAATATATTCAAAAGAAATTTCTGAAATAAAGGTTAGTTTAATAGATTATGCCAATTATTTAGTTGATGATAAAGTTTATTTTGATAATAATTATGATTATAAAATATTAGAAAAGAATAAAGAATTAAATGAAGTTGAGATGAAGACATTACCTTCAAACTCATCAGAATTTGATATAAAAAATCTTGAATTAAAAAATAGAAAACTTGAAGTAAATATAAAAGACTCAGAGGATGCTTTGTATAAATCACATAGAGACTTAAAAAATCAATTAGAATCTTTTAAAATATCTATAAAAAATCTTGAAGAAAGAATAAATTTATCAAAAACAACTTATGAAGATACAAATAATAAGTTTATAAATGGTTTAGCTTCAGAGGCTGAATTAAATAAATCTAAGGCTGATTATATCGATAGTTCAAAAACTTATTATGAAACAATGAAGCAATATTTTAATTCTTTTGTTAAATATTTACTTGATACTGGAAGGAGACCTGAGGAGGTATTAAATTGAGAAAGGTAATTTTAATACTCTTTCTTTCTTTATTTTCAATAATTAGTTTCTCATCAGTTGAGGATATATTTAAGGA
Source organism: Oceanotoga sp. (assembly GCF_030445905.1). Lineage (NCBI taxonomy): Bacteria > Thermotogati > Thermotogota > Thermotogae > Petrotogales > Petrotogaceae > Oceanotoga > Oceanotoga sp. Next base: position 101,833 of record NZ_JASUSU010000002.1, read on the forward strand.
AGAATTGAACAAAAACATACAATTAAAAGAAAGTGAAAATAATTTAAAAAATATAGAGATAAATATCAAAAAGAAAAATAATTTTTTTATTCCTTATATGTCTATAAAGTCAAGTCCTTTTGTCATGTTAAATAATCAAAATTCTGATAGTATAAACTTCAATATATTAAATGTACAAAAGACTTTAAATGATTATACTTATTCTACAAAGTTGTATTTAAATTTTACTGAATTATATGGTGCTCAACTTGGAATGACTTTACCATTTGGATATAATGAAGATGAAAATAAGTTTCAAATTGGTAATTTAGGTCTTTCTATTTCAAGGGATTTAAAAAAAGAACCAGAAGTTGAAAAATTAAATTTAGAAGCTAATTATTATGATGCCATATATTCAATAAAAAAGACAAAAAACTCTATTTATATGAATACAATAAATTCTATAATAAATAAAAATAATAATGAAGAATTAATGAATCTTAATATGAAAAAACTTGAATTATTGGTAAAAAAATATGAATATTTAAAAGATGAAGATGAAAGAGAAAAAGTTGAATTAGACATTATAAAAACTAAAAAATCCATACAATCTTTAAAAGATAAACAAGAAAACTTCGATTATGATATCGATAAAAAAACTTATGAAGAAGCATTAAATTTATTGAAAGAGTATGATGAAAAAATAAATATGAATTATATTCAAAGAGAAGATATAAAAGCTTTGAATAAAAGAGTAGAAGCAGCTAAGATACAAGAAACTTTTTGGTTTTTGCCATATTTGCCAGATATGTCTGTTGCATTTAATATAAATGATTTAGAGAATTTCAAATGGAGTTTGACATTTGATTTAAACTTAAATGTACTTGATTTTGGCGAAAAAGAACAGCTTGCAAACACGAGAAAAAATAATTATAGTGATTTGAAAGTTAAAGAGAAAATTGATTCAATAGAAAGAACCATAAAAAGTTATTTAAATGATATAAGAATTAATGAATTTGATAAAAAAATAAATGCATCTAATTTAAAACAGTCAAAAGAAAATATTTTAAAAAATAGAAAATTATTTGAAAATGGTTTTATGAGTGAACTCGATTATGATCTTTATGAAATAGATTATAGAATAAATGAAATAAACTTTGAAAGTTCAAATTTAACAGATAATTTTAACTATATGAATATAGCTTCTGAAAATGGTGAAGCATTATGGGGTGATTTAGTTGAGTAAAAAGAAAAGCAAAAAATGGATATGGATAATAATTATATTGATCATAATTATTGGAGGTTATGTTCTTATAAATAAATCAAAATCTGAAACAAATCCTGAAATAAATGCAAATATTCAAATACCAAATCTTGAATATAAAGTTCAAAAAAGAGACTTTGGAGATTATACGGAAATAGTTGGAAATGTAAATGCTGATACCAGAACTATATATCCACCATTTAAAGAAAAGATAACAGATGTTTTTGTTGAAGAAGGTCAAAAAGTAGAAATAGGCGATCATCTGTTAAAATTTGAAGATTTAACTTATAGAATAAATTATATTTCAAAACAAATAGATTATGATAATTCATTGAACATGGCCGAAAAAATAAGAGAGTTAAAAAAACTTCAACTCGAACAAGCAAAAGAAGAACTTGAAAAAACTACGCTTAAATCTCCTGTTAAAGGAACTATAGAAAAATTAGATATTAGTGTTGGAGATAATCCTCAATTGGATAAAGGTATGATGGTAATAGTTGATAATGAGTCTATGAGAGTAAAATCTTCAATAGATGAATTAGATTTACCAAATATAAAACTTGGTATGAAAGCCATAATTGAATTTAATCAGCTTGGAGTATCTATACCTGGAGAGTTAACGCTTATAAATCCGGTTGCTGAAAGTTCTGGAGGCATAGTTTATATACCTGTAGAAATTAAATTTACAGAAGATCCGTTAAAATATGGAATAATATCAGGATTAACTGCAAATGTAAAATTAGTAACTTTAGAACTTAAAAATTCAATAGCCATACCAAAAGAAGCTTTGAAAACAAGAGAAAATGGTACAAAATTTGTTTACATAAAAACTTCTGAAGGTAAAAAAGAAGTAGATGTAAAAAGTGGAAAAGAAACTAAAAAATATGTTGAGATTTTAGAAGGTCTTAAAGAAGGAGATATAGTTCTTTTGATACCAGATGGAGCTGAACTCCAAAGACTTCAAAATGTTAACGGTGTTCCGAGGGGATTCTGATGAGCGTAATGAAACTTGAGGATGTTAAGAAAATTTATAAAATGGGGGAAATAGAAGTACATGCCCTCAGAGATATAAGTTTTGAAATAGAAGATGGAGATTATATTGTCATCGTTGGGCCTTCAGGTAGTGGAAAATCTACACTTTTGCAAATTTTAGGATGTTTAGATAGACCTACCTTAGGAAATGTATACATAGAAAATTCTGAAGTATCTTCTATGCCAGATAAGAAATTGGCCGAAGTTAGGAATAAAAAAATAGGATTTATTTTTCAAAAATTCAATTTATTATCTCATTTAAGTGCTTTAGAAAATGTTGAATTACCAATGATATATGGAAATGTTCCAACAAAAGAAAGAAAAAAAAGAGCTAAAGAATATCTTGAACTTGTAGGCCTAGGGGATAGAATGGATCATAAACCAACAGAGTTATCTGGTGGACAACAGCAGAGAGTTGCCATAGCGAGAGGTCTTGCAAATGAACCAGCTTTTTTATTGGCTGATGAACCAACTGGAAATTTAGACAGTAAAAGTGGAAAAGAAATACTTCAAATATTTCAAAAATTAAATGATATGGGAAAAACTTTAGTTGTTGTAACCCATGATCCTACAATGGAAAGTATAGGAAATAAAGTTGTGAGAATTCTTGATGGTGCCATAGAATCGATAGAGGTGAAAAAAAATGGAAATACTTAAAGAAACGATAAGATCTTTAAGATCTAATAAAATGAGAATTTTTCTATCGATGCTTGGAATAATAATTGGAGTAATGGCTGTTATTACAGTTGTGGCAGTTGGAGAAGGTGCAACAAATCAAATAAAGTCGCAAATATCATCTCTTGGATCTAATATGATTTTTGTGCAAAGAGGATATTATGGTGGGCAAGGAGGAGCTGCGGTTAAAATCGAGCGAAATCCATTTTCACTTGAAGATGCTGATAAACTAAATGAAATGGCTCCAAGTGTAAAAAATGCAGTGTCATTATTAGGATCTAGTTTTTTGGTTCAAGGTGGTAAAAATAATTCATATTTTACCGTTTATGGAGCATCAGAAATTTTTTTCGATTTATTAAGTGTAGATTTAATTTCCGGTAGAAATGTGAGTTATGAAGACTACAAAAATGCTGAAAATAATGTAGTTGTTGGGTATAATATTGCCAGTAAATTATTCCCAGGAGAAAATCCAATTGGAAAAACTATATACTTGATTCAACCTGGAAAAAATTTTACAAGAAAAGTAGCTTTTGAAATAATTGGATTGATGGAAAAATCTGGTAGTATAGGTTTTTTTGATGTTGATAATATGATTTTAATGAATGATAAATTATCAGATGCAAGGCTTTTTCAATCAAATGGAAGAACTTCTATAATTGTGGCACAAGCAAAATCTGAAGAAACAGCTAAACTTGCCATAAAAGAAATAGATCATTATATGTATGAAAAATTTGGAAATGATAAAACTTATGAAATCATGAGTCAAGATGCCATGCTTGAAACTGTAGGCCGAGTGACTAATATAATGAAATTTGTTTTAATATCAATAGCTGCAATTTCTTTGCTCGTTGGCGGTATAGGTATTATGAATATAATGCTTGTTTCTGTGACTGAAAGAACCAAAGAAATAGGTATTAAAATGGCTATAGGAGCTACCAGAAAAAGAATACTAAGTGAATTTCTTGTTGAAAGTGTTTTAATAACTTTTATAGCAGGAATAATAGGTGTTTTATTTGGTTGGGGACTTTCACAAATTATAACAATTTTTGGACAAGGAATAGGTCTTGTTGCTGAAATGACATTGGAAGCTATTATAGTATCCTTTAGTGTTTCGGCTGGAGTGGGATTGTTTTTTGGAATATATCCTGCTAATAAGGCATCTAAGTTGAGTCCAATAGAAGCTTTAAGATATGAATAATAAAAACGCTGAATTAATTCAGCGTTTTTATTTTTATTATTAACTTTTTATATAAACTTATATAAATCATATAATGTATAATTGAATTAAATATAAAGAAAGATGGAGAGTGTATAAAATGAAAAAAATGAAATTTTATGAGTATTTATATTCAATAAACTCTAATAAAGAAGATGAATTGATTGAATTTTTTTATGATAATGAATTTAAAGATTATTATCTCGATAATGATTTTAAAACAAATCTTCAAGTTTTAAAGCTTTATACATCTTATGAAAACCCAAATGATAATATAATCGATGAGTTAAATAATAAATTTAATTTTGAACTTTTGTCTAAAAGTGTTGTAATTGAAAAAGATTGGTTAAAAGCTTGGCTTGATACATTAGAAGTTTTTGAATTTGTCAAAGATATTTGGATAAATCCATTTCCAGAAAAAGAATTAAAAAATAAAGAAAAAGTTATAAAAATAATTCCAGGAACGGCTTTTGGTACAGGTCTTCATTCTACAACAAAACTTGCTGGTAGAATTTTAAATGATATGAATTGTGAAAATAAAACAGTTATAGATATGGGTTGTGGAACAGGAATACTATCGATATTAGCGAAATTAAAAGGTGCAAAAGATGTTTATGCTTATGATTATGATGGTTTAGCAATTGAAAAAGCAATTGAGACTATTGAGATAAATAATTTAGATATAAAAGTTAAACAATCAAATTTTTTAGAAAATGTAAATGAAGATATAAAAAGTGATATTTTTGTTTCAAATATGGTCGCAGAAATATTGATAGAGTTACTGAAAGATGAAAAATTTGATGGTATTATAAAAGAAGGATCTTATGTTATTTTTTCAGGTATTATGGACAAAAAAATAGATCTTATAATGGAAAAAATTAAAGAACATAATTTAGAATTGATAGAAAAAACGGAGGAAGGTTCATGGATAGGTTTAAAATTACAGAAGAAGAAGTAAAGGTATTGAAAAAACAAATGAAAAGAAAGATTGATGAAAAAGTAAAAATTATGAAATATTGCAAATATGGATATCCACAGATAATAAGAAATTATCCTTTAAAGAAGGATAAACCATTTCCTACTCTTCATTGGTTAAGCTGTCCTTTTTTAAATTCAGAAATTTCTAAATTAGAATCTATACAAGAAATTTCAAGAATTCAAAAGATAATAGATGAAGATGAGAATTTAAGAGCTGATTACTTTAAAGCACATCAAGAAGAAATAAAAATCAGATTGGAAATATTAGATGATAAAATAAATAAATTATCAAGTCCAATAAAATTAAAGTTGAGAGAAACTGGAATCGGAGGAATAAAGAATTTTTCTAATATCAAGTGTTTACATTTACATGTGGCATCTTATCTTGGTGGAATAAAAAATCCTGTTGGAAAAATAGTTGTAGAAAGTCTTGAAAATTTAGAATGTGCTAATTGTATATGCTGTGACTTATGAGGATGGTTTAAAATGGTAAATAGAGATCTTATAAAAAACATACCTGCAAAACCTGGTATTTATATATTTAAAGATAAAGATTTTAAACCCATATATGTTGGGAAAGCTAAGAGATTAAAAAATAGATTAGGTTCTTATTTTAATCCTTCAAATCAATTAAAAAATGAAAAGACTTTGAAGATAATAAACGATTCAGAATATATAGATTACATTTTAACAGAAAGTGAAGATGAAGCTTTTGTTCTGGAAGCTAATCTCATATATACATATAAACCAAAATACAATATTTTATTAAAAGATACGAGAGTTTATCCTTATATACTCATTACCGATGAAAAATATCCGACTATAAAATATGTTAGAACTAAAAATGAACAAAAAGGAACCTATTTTGGACCTTATCCAAATGTTAGATTTGTTAAAGAAGTTATAGAAGTTTTGCAAAGAGTATATAAGGTTAGATCATGTGAAAGAAATATGGATAGAAAAAGTAAACCTTGTTTTTTATATCATCTTGGAATGTGTTATGGACCATGTTATAAAGAAATTGATGAATCATCATATAAGAATGCAGTTAATGATGTTTTAAATTTTCTCAAAGGAAATGTTGAAAAAGTTAAAGAGTATCTTGAAAAGTATATGGAAGAATATTCTAAAATACTAAATTTTGAAAAGGCTGCTCAAATGAGAGATACACTTTTAAAACTCGATAGATTATTCATAAAGCTTGGTGTTGAATTTAAACATAATAAAAATATAGATGTTATAGTCTATGAAGAACCTATTTATGTTTTATTGAAAATAAGAGAAGGATATTTAATATCAAAAGTTTCTTTTACCCTTGATTCCGATATAAATGAGTTTATACATCAATTTTATATAATAAGAAAAAATGAAATTCCGCCACAAATATTTACACTTTATGATGAAAATATAGATGAACAAATAAAAAATTATTTAAAAAATAATGGACTTAAAATGTTTAATAAATTAAGCAGAAGATCAAGCATATATTCATTAGCTTTCAAAAATTTGGAAGAAGAACTCAAAAGGTATACAGATCTTGGAAATACATTAAAACAAGCGAAAGAAATATTAAGTTTAAAAAAAATACCAAAAAAAATAGAAGGTATAGATATATCACATCTTCAAGGAATGTATACGGTGGCATCTCTTGTGAACTTTGAAAATGGTAAACCAGAAAAAAGTGGTTATAGACGATATAGACTCGATGAGTTTAAAGAACCTAATGATTTTGAAAGTATAAAAACTGTTATAAAAAGAAGATATAAAAAACATGAACTTCCCGATTTATTATTCATTGATGGCGGTAAAGGACAGGTTAATTCTGCACTTAAAGCTCTAAATGAATTAGGTTATGATTTAAAAGATGTAGACCTTGTTGGTATTGCGAAAGAAGATGAAAGAGTTGTTTTTCCAGGAGAAATGGATGATTTACATCTTCCACTTGATAATCCAGTTTTAAGGTTATTAATATATATTAGAGATGAAACTCATAGATTTGCCATAGGATTTAATAGAAAATTGAGATCTAAAAGATTTGAAAAAACCAAATTAGATGAAGTTTCTGGTATAGGACCTGTTAGAAAGAAAAAACTTATAACTCATTTTGGAGGATTAAATGAAATTTTAGAAGCTTCAGTAGAAGAAATAGCTGAAGTAATAAATAGTGAAAAAGTAGCAAAAAAGATAAAACAAGAATTGGGGGATAAATAATGATAAATGATTTTATTCTATTGGGAGCAAAACAACTTTCAAAATATAAAAATAAACTTGCAGATGAATATGATCATCTCTTTCATGTTTGTATAGCGGATTCTGAAAATAAAGTTCCTTGTTTGAGCTATTTTGTAGATGAACAAGGCAGAGTTTTCAAAACTATAAGTGCTGAACCTCCAAAAAAGGTTATGAGTTGTCTGTATCCAGTAGATATAGATTTTAAAGATGAATTGAGTGATGAATATGAACTTTTTTTATTAAAAAATAATAAAGTTGCAAACAAAGTTTTTTACTCTGGAATAGTACAATCACCTTTTAAATTTTATCCATATATTTTAGAAGGTGATGAAAGATTAATAAAAAAAATGAAATTTAAAGAAAAATTGAATGGAGAAAAAAACTTATCTTTTGATGAAATAATTGATGAAGATACTTTTGAACAAATAATGAAAAAATATAAGATAATATCAGATAATATATATTATCATCCATATTTAGATAAAATACATATTGTTTTTTTATTACCAAAAAATATAGACATTGAAAAAAGAGGTCTTATGATAGAAATTTCAAGATGTTTGAAAAATAAGATACTAAAAAATTTTGACTTTTTGGAAACTTCATATAAAATGCCAGATATGAATTTAAAAGATCCTGCCCTATGTGCATTTAAACTCAGAGCAGATTATATAAAAAATATCGATTTTGAAGATATTTATAAAAGTATGATAAATGAAATAAGAAAAGTTATTAATTATATAGATGATATAGATATAGGAGGAGAATGAAATGGCTAAAATAGCTTTAGATCCTATAGAAGAAAAGAGAGAAGAAACGCCTAAAAAAATAAAAATAAATAAAAAATTTTCTCCTGGATCTATAATATTAGAAATGTTTTTGGGAACTTTTAATATAATATTTTCTATAGCCATATTAAGTTTTTCAATAATTTTAAATCTATTAAAATCTACTATACATCAAATAATAGGTTCTCAATTTACTTTAGATATGAGACCATTGATTTTTATAACTATACCCATATTCCTTTTTGGAGTCTTTTTACATTTTTATTCTATTGAAAGGATAGCAAAAAGATATTATAAGTTATATGGTCTTTTAATTTTTTTTAATGGTATTTTTATGTCTGGAATTATATTATTTTACATATATAAAATGTCTATAAATTGGTTTGGTGTAAGCATATTTGGAAACACTTCAATAGGTTTAAATCAATGGTTTTATCTGCCTTCAATTTTATATATAATATATTCTATTTTTACGATATATTATTCTTTAATTCTCATGAGAAAATAAAATGGAGAGTATTAATACTCTCCATTTAAAACTTTTTCTTCTTCATTATTTTTAATTATTTCTTCTATTCTTCTACATGCAGCGAAATGACCTTCATTAAATTCTTTTATTTCTGGTTCTTCCAAAGCCCAACATTCTTCCTTTGCGTATGGGCATCTTGGATGAAATCTACATCCTTTTGGAATATTTGCTGCAGAAGGTATTTCACCTTTTATAGGGACTTTTTTTACTTTATTTACTTTTCCTGCAATTGGTTCGCATACAGCAGATATCAAAGCTTTTGTATATGGATGAAGTGAATTATCTATAACATCATCTGGTGTTCCCATTTCTACTATTTTACCAAGATACATAACAGCTATTCTATCTGTAAAATATCTTGCAGTTGATAAATCATGAGTTATGTATAAATATGTCAAATTTAACTCTTTCTGCACTTGTTTTAACATATGAAGGATTTCAGCCCTAGTTGATAGATCTATCATTGAAACTGGTTCATCTGCGACTAATAGTTTTGGAGATAGCATTAAAGCTCTGGCCGTTGAAGCTCTTTGCCTCTGACCACCAGAAAGCATATGCGGATATCTACCCATAAACTCTTCTGGGGGCATTAATCTAACTTTTTCCAATCCATTTTTTATTAGAATTTCTCTTTTTAATCTATCTTCTTCAATTTTATGAATTATCAAAGGTTCTTCCATAACATCTTTCACTTTAAATCTTGGATTCATAGATGCATAAGGATCTTGAAATATCATTTGTACTTCTGTTCTATATTTTTTTAATCTATCTTTAGATATATGAGTCACATCTTCATCATTGAATATTAATTGACCATCTGTAGGTTCATGAAGTTGCATGACCATTTTTGCTGTTGTAGTTTTACCACAACCAGATTCACCTATTAGACCGAATATTTCCCCTTTTTTAATACTGAAAGAAACCCCATCTACCGCTTTAACATATCTTTGCTGACCTGAAAAAAATTCTTTCATAGTTCTTTTTATTGGAAACCATTTTTTTAAATTTTTTATTTCAACTAAATTTTCAGTTTTCATCTGCATCACACCTCCAACATGCTACCTTATGTTCAGCTTCTATTTCTTTTAAAATAGGTTCTTCTGTTTTACATTTTTCAAAAGCATAAGGACAACGAGGATGAAATCTACAGCCTTTTGGAGGATTTAAAAGATTAGGAGGTGTTCCTTTAATAAAAGCTAATTCTTTTACATTTTCATGTAATTTAGGAGTTGCCGCTAATAGCCTTTCAGTATAAGGATGAGCAGGTCCCTGTTCACCATATATTTGTTGATTTGTACCTATTTCTACTATTTTTCCAGCATACATAACAGCGATTCTATCTGAAACTTCTGCTTCTGTAGCCAAATCATGAGTTATAAATATGAATGAAAGATTCAATTTTTCTTTTAAATCTTTCAAAAGATTTATTATTTGAGCTTGAACTACAACATCAAGAGCTGTTGTAGGTTCATCACATATGACTAATGAAGGTTCTAAAAAAAGTGCTGAAGCTATAGCAATTCTTTGTTTCATACCACCTGATAATTCATGAGGATATCTTTTTAAAATATCTTCTGATAATCCAACATAGTTTAAATATTTTATCATAGTTTTTTTAGCCTCTGATTTACTCATAGGCTTATGCAATTGAAGAGTTTCCATCAATTGTTTTTCTATAGTGAAAACAGGTGTTAAAGAGTTCATAGCACCTTGAAATACCATAGAAACTTTTTCCCATCTTATATTTTTCCTCAATTCTCTTTCTGTTAATGGAACTATATCTTTACCATCTATTAATATTTGACCTCCAACGATTTCACCAGGAGGTGAAGGCATTTTTAATATTGAAAAACCTGTTGTGGTTTTACCACAACCAGATTCACCAACAAGACCTAAAGTTTCTCCCTTTTTTAATTTAAATGATATGTCATCAACTGCTTTTACATCACCATTTTCGGTTTTATAATACATTTTAAGATTTTTAACTTCTAAAGCAATATCATTATTCAAAATAATCACAACCTTATCTTGTTTTTAGTTTAGGCATTAATATTTTATCCATAGAAAAGCCAATAAATGCGAATGTCATTCCAACCACAGATATCATTAACCCAGGAGGAATAATCCACCACCAAATACCTTGAACCATTGCTCCACCAGTTCTTGCATCTTGAAGGATTTGACCCCAAGTTACAATAGAGGCATCGCCAAGTCCTAAAACACTCATACCTGCTTCAGTAAGTATTGCTGCAGGTACAGATAAAGCCATGTTTGCAAAAGAATAAGGTACTAATAAAGGGATCATATGTTTAAAAATTATTCTTGAATTACTTGCACCTAAAGCTTTTGATGCTTCTATATAAGTTTCTTCTTTTATTTGAAGACCCATACTTCTAACGGTTCTTACAGAACCAGTCCAATTTAATAAACACATCAAAATTATTAAAGTCCATATACTTGGTTTAAATATTGCAGATATGACTATTAATATTGGGATAAATGGAATATTTAAGAAAAATTCTAAAATTCTTTGCATAAAAGAGTCTACCCAACCACCATAATAAGCACTGGTTATACCATAACTAACACCTACTGTTACTGAAATAGCAGCTGTTAAAAGACCTATTAATAAAGCCCATTTTATTCCCGCAAGAACACCACTCCAAAGGTCTCTTTTAAAATTATCGGTACCAAGTACACCAGAAACTTTTCCATTTATTTTAGCTAAAGGATTAGAGATCTCTCCTTCTCCTTTGGTAAAAATAGCTTGAACTGTTATTTTATAATCTCCTTTTAAAAATTCTGGAGATGATATAATATTTTCTTTTGCTTGTGAAAATATTATATTCAAAGGGTTTATAGTGCTCTTTAACACACTTGATGAGTTTTCATAATCTATTTTATTTGCAAATTTATATGCACCATCTTTAGCATCTGTACCAAGCGAAATTCTTACATCAGATTTATTGCTCAGGTTTAAAGATTTTTTTGATAAAATTATTTTTTCTCCATCTGGGCGTATCAAATTAATACTTATAATTGGAGAACCAATTGCATCAAAATGTATTATAAAATCTTCTGGTGCAGTTGCAAAATCAAAGTTATAATCAAAATCAAAATTATATATTTTTAAAGCACCTTTAGAAATTTCTTCAAAGTTAGAGTTTTCTAATATTTGTGTTTCAGGCAATTTTTCTTTTCTAAACCAATTAGTCCAAACAGGTGCTGCACTTTTTGGATTGTCTTCCCAATAAGTTATATCTCTCCATCTGTTGGTTGCTTCCGGATAAGGAGAAATAATTGGTTCAAATATAGTTGTTAGTATTAAGATTATCAATAGTACTAAACCAACCATACCAGATTTAATTTTTCTGAATTCAGTCCAAAATTCATTAAATGCATATGAAAAATCTTTCCATTTCAAATCAACCACCTACTTTTATTCTAGGATCAAGGAATCCATATATGAGATCGAGAATAACCAAGCCAATGATATAAATACCCGTAGTAAAAGCAAGATTTCCCATTAATACAGGAATATCATTTTGTTGATTTGCTATCAGGTAAAGGTTTCCCATTCCTGGCCAACTAAAGATTCCTTCAAAGATTAAAGAACCCCCAAAAGATGCAAGAATAGATAAAACTACCATAGTTATTATAGGTGGTGCAGCTGTTCTCATAGTATGTCTGTATAGAACACTATTTTCACCTATACCTCTTGCTCTTGCAGCCATTATATAATCTTCTTGAAGTGTTCCTAAAACTATATTTCTAACAATAAAAGATACTCCCCAAAATCCCACTATTACATAAGTTATAACTGGTAAAGCGAGATGATGAAGATAATCTAAAAATAGTCCAAAAGATGTTTCAGGAGGAGGTACTCTGTGCATACCGCCACTTGGAAATATTTTTAAGCCATAACTAAATAACATTATAAACATCATTCCAACCCACCATTTTGGCATACCAAAAACTATCATTGTTATGACAGAAGTTGTTCTATCAAATTTGCCGCTTGGTTTTTGAGCTTTTTTCAGACCTATGAGCAAAGCTATTATAAGTATTATTACTTGAGATAGAGTGAATAATACAATAGTTCGAGGTAGAGCTTCAAGAACGATCTTTGTAACATCCTTTTCGCCAGAGCTCGAAGTTATATTTGTAGCCTGACCAAAATCAAATCTTATAGTTTTCCAAGTATTATTAAAAACTCTTTCAATATAACTTTTATCTAGACCATAAAGCTTTATATAATATTCTTTCCTGTTCTTAACAAAAGAAGAGGCATCAAATTTAGGGTTATTTTCTGATAATGATTTTACTTCCATTCTTATTTGTTCATTAATGGTACCCATAGTTGTTTCTTCCATTACTTTGTTGAACAGGGCAGAGTATGTAAACATAAGAATTATAAACATTATTATACCGGCTATAATTCTTTTTATTACATATTTCCAATACATATGATCAACTCCTGTTTATGAAAAGGGGAGATAAAATCCCCCCTTAAGATTGTTTTTAATAAATAACTAAAGATCCTGTTTTTGTATCAACAAATAATCCATCAAGAGTTGCAGTTACAACATATATATAGCTACCTGAATCTAATTTTTCAGTAGCTGTTGATGGAATTAATCCCATAAATTCTCCAGGACCATAGTTCATAGCATCAAATTCTACTTCACCTTCAGGAGTTACAAGTATTATTTTTACTTCTGCTTCATTTGCTAAAGCTGTTTCATCATTAGGGAAACTAACTTTAGAAACATTGATTTCAAATTCAGCATCTTCACCAGACATTGCTATATCAGGAGCAGTTAAACTATCTATTCTTGCTCTATCTTTCTTATAAATTTTTTCCCAATGTCCTTTTTCGAATGGATATGAAGCATCTCTGTATGCTGATAGTTCAACATAATTTGAATCTGTATCTATCTTTGTCAACATGAATGGACCATACCCTATGAAAGCATGATTATATTTATCTATAAAATCTATAGCCATTTTATAATCTTTTATAGCTTCATCAGCAGTTATTAAACCATTCAATTCTTCAGGTATATATTTTCTATCTATCATTTGATTTAATTTAGCTCTTATATCCTTAACACATTTAGGAGTTTTTACATCTACTTCTTCAACGCCTTCTTCTTGATTGAAACCCCATTTAGTACCAGATTGACTATCATTTTCAATAACTAATAATGCCAATGCTTCTGCAATTTCCCAAGCAACACCTACTCCAGGATTTCTTGAACTTATTCTTAAAGAAGGAGCGTATCCTCCAGCCATATCTAATTTATTCATAGGGAAATTATAGTTTCCATATGTTCTTATAGTATTATCATCTAATATTTCCCATGCAACATATACACTATCTATTGAATCTTTAAATTGCATTTCCATATGAGGATGATATTTTTTATCCTGATCATTAGCTTTAGTTGACCAATCAAATATAAAAGAATTAGCATAAATATAATCTCTTACATCCATCATTCTTCCATGATGCCATTTAAAGTAACTTAAATCCCAAGTAGCTTCAAATACTGATTTAACACCATTTCCAACTGGAACATATTTTTTCTGATTTATATCATATATTTCTGCATCAGCTGGAACATTTATATTTCCTTTTATATTTCCTTCAGCATCTTTATAAGGAGCCGATTTGAAATCTTCAAGAGTTGCAACTCTTTCAACGGTAACTCCAAATGGAGTATCGATCATACTTCTTTCGAACATAACTGTTGAAACATTACTTGAATAAGTATCTCCAAATCCATTGTATCCTATTGGATCCCATGCATTCATAAAAAGATTACCTGCTGCAGAGAATTGAACTATTTTTAAGATATTATCTTTAACTTTTGCATTTTCAAGACTCCATCTGTTCAAGCCATCACCGAGTCCATAAGGCATTCTTTCAATAAATCTATCTTTGTTTGCAACATAAAAATCATTTTGATAAGTTATAAAAAGTCTTATTGAGTCATGAATTCCCAATTCTGTTGCTTTTGTTATTTTTTCCCAATATTCTTCTTCTGTTAAGAAATTACCATTCATGAAATCTGAAGCTAATTTATCTATTTCTGGTTGTTCATAGTTCCACCATGTGTCGAGTCCCCAACCAGGCATATTAGTTCCACGTGGTGCGAGATGTTGATTTACAGGAGTTCTCCACCAAACATATGTTGAACCAGCACCCCAACCTTCAGTATACATTTGCCATATGTAGTCAGCTGGATCTGTGTTATAAACAGTATTAGAAGCTTTAGATCTATCCCATAAAAGTCTTTCAACTTTTATGCCTGCTTCTTCAACTAAATCAGAAACATAATTTCCCAGTTTAAGTCTACCTTCTGGGTCATCTACTCTTATTATGAATTTTATTGTAACTGGTTCATTGTTGAAATACCAGAAACCATCTTTTTTAACCAATTTACCTTTGTTTTCTGGTATTTGTGAAGCTTTTTGCATGGCTGCTTCTATATCAGCTAAAGCTTTTTCTTTATCTCCTTCAGGAGTGATACCCATCTTTTGTACTACCAAATCAACTTTCCAAGCATTTGGTTGACCTGGTGTTGCAGGTGTAAAAGAAGGTCCACCAGATCCGCCTTGTATTTCTTCAACAATATATTTTCTATCAATTAAAAAGTTCATTGCAAATCTTATTTCTCTTATTGCAAAAGGATTAAAATATGTCTTTCCTTGAACTTCTACTTGATAAGGTGCGGCATTAGGTATTGGGTTTAAAATCAAATCCCAACTTCCAGAAGGTACTGAATAAACATCGAGTTTATCTCTTGTAGCTTTATCTAACCCTTTAAACATTGATCCTGGAACACTATTCATGAAAAGGTCAAAAATACCTTCTGAAATATCTTT
Organism: Oceanotoga sp.; assembly: GCF_030445905.1. NCBI lineage: Bacteria > Thermotogati > Thermotogota > Thermotogae > Petrotogales > Petrotogaceae > Oceanotoga > Oceanotoga sp. Next base: position 117,417 of record NZ_JASUSU010000002.1, read on the forward strand.
TACGGCGATATCTTGAGACATTCTCGCTCCAAAGTAAATTTTGTCAGGTTGTGGCCCTTTCACAGCGAATGATAAGACCATAACTAAGATAAATAAAAACAATAAAAACTTTCTCATCCTATTCCCCCCTTTGAGTGATGTGAAAAAAGGTTAATTTTTCATTACATATGATAACAAAAAAATAAACTATAAATATATGACTAAAGTCATGTTTATTGAAATAATTTGTAATTTTTTAACTTTAAATTAATTATTTTTATATTTTGTTTACAGATAATTATTTTATCATAATAAAATTAATTTTGAAATATTAATTTTTCAAACAGAAATTAAACGTTTGATATAATAAAGTTAATAAGAAGTGAAAAAATACGATTCTTAAATTTTTCTTATGTTAAGAAAAATTTAAAATAAAACGATTAAAATATTTTTGTTCTATGATAAAGTAATATGACTCTGTATTTGATATAATAGTTATATAATGGAGGTCTATATGAATAAAAAAATATTTTTTTATGGAATCACTATAAGATTGTCTATATATGCAGCTTTAATATTTAGTTTAATAGAAGAGTATCATTATTTTCCAAATGATTTAATAAAATATTTGATAATAGTTGGATTTATATTTGTCAATGATATTTTTAGATATATGATTAAATCAAGAAGAGTATTTTTTATAATATCTTTTATATTTTCTATAATCATATCTGTATTTCTCACGGCTTATGTTAGTAATGATTTTTTGATATATTTCTTCTTTTTAACTTATGAATTTATAATAGATGAAAGTGGTATTTATTCTTTCTTGATAGGTATTTTTCATTTTTTATCTTTTACATATATATGGCTTGTAAATAGTGGTATGAATTTAATAAAAGATAAAAATATATTTGAATTGATCATTTATAATAGTACGGATTTTTTTACAAATATATTCATATATTTTGTAATAGTCGCAATTTTATTTTTAATAAAGAGATTAATAAATGAAAGAAATAAGGTCATGAAATTAAATGAAAAGCTAAAAAATTCTTTAGAAGAAATAGAAATTTTAACTATACAAAATGAAAGAAACAGACTTGCACAAGAAATACATGATTCAATAGGACATTCTATAGCTGGATTAATAATGCATTTAGATTATTTAGAAAAAATATATAAAAATAATAGTAAAGAAGTTGAAAGTATAATAGAAAAATCTCAAAATCTTGCAAGAAATTCTATGAAGGATTTAAGAAAGGCTGTAAATACTTTAAAGGAAGATTTAAATATAAATAACTTACAAGAAAGTATAGAAAATTTGATAGAAAATGTGAGTACTAAAGAAAAAGTAATAGAGTATATTTTTGATGGGAATATAGAAAATATGAATCAAAATATTAAATATACTGTTTTTAGAATATCACAGGAATTGATAACTAATTCTTTGAAGCATTCAAAAGGAAATAAAATATATTTATATATAAAAAATGATGGTGATTTTATTGAAATAAAAGAATCTGATAACGGATTTTTTAATGGAATATTTGAAAAAGGAAATGGATTGAAGGGTATAGAAAAAAGAGTTAAAAGTGTTAATGGTGAAGTAATTTATGATTATGAAAAAAATTTTTCTATTTTAATAAAGATACCTCTGGAGGGTGTATATAATGATAAAAGTTATGATTGTTGATGATCAACCTTTGATAAGAGATGGTATAAAAATGATATTATCCTTGAATGAAGATATAGAAGTGATGGCAGAAGCTGAAAATGGAAATGAAGCTATTCAAAAATTAAATGAATTGAATATAGATGTCATATTGATGGATGTAAGAATGCCTGTTTTAAATGGAGTTGAAGCTACTAAAATTATAAAAAAGAATTTTAAAAATATAAAAGTTATAATTTTAACAACTTTTAAAGATGATGAATATTTATTTGAAGCTTTAAAAAATGGGGCTGATGGATATATTTTAAAAGATGTTAAATCTGATGAAATAATAGAAGCTATAAAAACAGTTTATTCAGGAAATCTATTAATCCAATCGGAAATGGCGAGTAAAATGGTTAAATTTTTTAATAACTCTCAAAATAGCATAAAAGAAAAAGAAGAAATTAAAATAAAAGGGCCATATGAAAATTTGACTCAAAGAGAAATAGAAATTGCGATACTGATTTCAGAAGGTAATTCAAATAAAGAAATATCTGAAAAATTGTTTATAACAGAAGGAACGGTAAAAAATCATTTAACAAGAATATTGTCAAAACTTCAATTAAGAGATAGAACTCAACTTGCTTTATATATAAATAAGACATTAGAAAGTTAAGATATATGAAAAAAATTTGTACATTTATATTTATAATTTTTAGCCTTATTCTTTTTTCTAAAGAATATAATTTAATAGAAGTTTATGATATACCGCTTTTTAACTATAAAAATTTAAAAGCGGATTTAAATTTTGTTGATATAAATTTATATTATTCTATGAAAAATAATATAAAAATGACTTTGAAAAATAATGAAAGATTATTTCCAGATATTTCTTTTAAACCGTATTTAAATACATTTAATATAAACGAAAATCTTTTTGATAATTCTAAAACTTTTTCATTATTTAAAAAGTTACTTATAAATAATGAACATCTGATAAGTAGTTGGAATGGCAGTGGTAGAATAACAATTTATACTACAGCTAAGTTTGATAATGTTATCTTTTCGAATTATTCTGGAAATATAAATATAAAAGATATAAATGTCAAAGAAAATTGTGTTTTGAAAAGTGTTAATGGAAATATATCATTAAAAAACTTAAATGTACATGATTTAGATATAAATAATATTCAAGGGAATATAGAATCACAAAATATCATGTCATCTGGAAGTATAAACATGAATTCAAAATCATCCAATATAATTTTGAAAAATGGAATATATTTTGAAAATTATTTTAATATACTTACTCAAGAGTCTGATATTTATATAGAAAATTTATATGGTGAATATACAGATATAAGATCTAAAAAATTAAAACTTGTAATTATGAGTGAAAAAATAAAAAAAATAGATATAGAATCTGATTTTGGTGATATAAAAATATTTGTTAAAGATAAAAATTTTTCTATAAATTTAGAAACTCAAGATGGTGATATATCATATTTTGGAGAAAAACATGATAAAACTTTAAAAAAACAAAAAAATAATACAAATAATTTTTTAAATATAAAGATTAAGTCTGGAAATATATATATAGAGGATATATCGAATATAAAAGAATAAAAAATAATATATAGTATATTACTTTAGTAATTGTGAGTAAATAATTACCATAGTCACTTAAATAATCTATATATTAGTAGTAAAATTTAAGTGCCTCAACCCTCTGAGAGGACTTTCTCTTTATAATATATAAAAAATAAGAACAATTGAATTTGTTCTTATTTTTTTATTTATATTTAATTTAAAATAAAAAATAATTAATTGATTGATGGATTAACGAATAATTAAGGAATAGTTCAAACAAAAGAAATTGACAGAATAAAAATAATATGATATTATTAAACACAGTTAAGCAAGGAAGAAAAGC
>NZ_JASUSU010000033.1:0-31796 GCF_030445905.1 Oceanotoga sp.
TTATTCCTTTTTTTACTTGTTTTTATTTTTGTTGCTTTTCATTTACTTGTTTTTTATTTCATATCCCTTTTTTATTGCTCTATTTTTCAAGTCACTATTTTTTTATTTACATAATTAAATATACAGTATATTAATTTCATTTACATCAATCTAAAGTTAACATAAAATAAACGGATTATTTTTATCCATTATAATTTTCTTTTAAATGTTTTATATCACCATGAATTTTTAATTTAAATTTTTCATTATTATATTCAAATAAACTCAGTGATGTATTTTCAGTATATGTTGTTTTCCAAATATTTTTGATATTTTCATTTAATAATATTAAAAATATCATTTTCAACGTTACTCCATGTGTTACTATTAATATATCTGAACTCTCATTGTTTTCATTTATTATTTGATATAATGTATTTTCTACTCTTTTTTTTAATTCTTGAAAAGTTTCTCCTTTATCAGGTTTATAATTCTCTGGTTCATACCAAAAATTATATAACTGTTTTGGTAATTTATTGCTTTCTTTTATTTTTTCATAGTTTTTTCCTTCAAATTCTCCAAGATATATTTCTTTTAGTCCTTCTTTTTCTATTATAGGCATTTTTCTATTATTTTTTATTATTTCTGATGTTTCATACGCTCGTTTTAATGGACTGGTATATATTTTGTCTATTTTTATTTTTTTTAATCTTTTTGATAGTAATTCTGCTTGTTTTTTCCCAATTTCTGTTAAGTTTGAATTTTTCCATCCTTGAAATTTTTTTTGAATATTCCATTCAGTTTGTCCATGTCTTGTAAGATATATATTCATTTTTTCCTCCTAAGTTAACATAATTTTATGTAGTTTTTATTATTTAGTTTTATTTTGGTATTATAATTATATAATGATAGGATTTTTTTATAATTTATCTTTTTGAAGAGGTGGTTAATAATGAGTTTAAATTTTGATGTTATTAAGGTTGATATTCCTGAAAATGCTAATATTATTGTAGGACAATCACATTTTATCAAAACAGTAGAAGATATCTATGAAACTCTTGTTACAACTAATCCAGCTATTAAATTTGGTTTGGCTTTTAATGAAGCTTCTGGGCCATGTTTGATACGTTACGATGGAAATGATGATGATTTAATAAAAAATGCTGTAAAGAATGCAAAAAAAATTGCTGCTGGTCATATTTTTGTTTTAGTTATTAAAAATGGCTTTCCTATAAGTGTTATGAATTCTATTCAAAATGTTCAAGAAGTAGTTAATATTTTTGCAGCTACTGCTAATCCATTAGAATTAGTTATAGCTGAAACTGATCAAGGAAGAGGTATAATGGGTGTTATTGATGGATTTACTCCTAAAGGTATTGAAGAAGAAGAAGATATTCAAAAAAGATATGATTTTTTAAGAAAAGTCACTAATTATAAGAGGTGATGTTATGAATATTTTTGAATGTGAAAAATTTTTAAATTCTATACTTGAACCTTGGAACTTCAACGACTTTTGCCATAATGGCATTCAAATAGAAGGAAAAGAAGAGGTAAAAAAAATTGCTTGTGGAGTATCATTTAATGAAGATTTTATAGATAAAGCTATAGATTATAATGCAGATATGCTTTTAGTTCATCACGGTATTTTTGGAAAAAATTTTTTTAATTTATCTGGATTTATGAAGAAAAGGGTTGAAAAAGTAATAAAAAATGATTTAACTCTTATAGGTTATCATTTACCTTTAGATGCTCATTCTGGATATGGTAATAATATTTCAATTTTAAATTCTTTGAAATTGAAAAATGCTAAAAGATTTGAAGTTGGTTTTTTAGGTGAATATGATTCTAAAATGGATTTTGAAGAATTTTTGAATAAAGTCGAAATTTTATTCGAAGGACAAAAATTGCTTGTTTATAAAAATAATCCTCATGTAAAAAACGTAGCAATTGTATCAGGTGAAGGTAGCGATTTTTTAAATAAACTTGATGATGATATTGATACTTTTATAACTGGTGATGTTAAAGAATATACAAGAAATATTGCTAAAGAAAGATGTATAAACTTTATAAATGCTGGACACTATGCTACTGAAACTTTTGGAGTTAAAAATCTTTCAAAACTTTTATCTGATAAGTTTGATGTGGAATTTAAATTTTTAGATATTTATAATGAAATTTGATCATATTCTATAAAAATTATATAAACACATGATTACTCTATATTTTTTGTATTAGTAATCATGTGTTTTAATTTTATTTTAAAAATTCTATTATTTTTTGAGCAACTATTTCTTTTTCTGTGTCATTTACTACTATATGATTACTTTTTTCAAGTATTAAATATTCACTTTTTATATTTTTATCTATTATTTCTTTTACTTCGAAAGGTACTGCTTCATCTTTTTTAGAGATTATTGTTAATGTTTTTGATTTTATATTTTTTAAATTTTTTATTCCTATTTTTTGCACTTTTTTTAGATCTGATACTTTGGATATTATATTAAAATTCCAATATTCTTCGGCAAGTTTTTTCAGATCTTTGTCTTCAAATGTTGGAGGATTTTTTCTTTCTTTTTCTTTTATAAAATATTTCAATATAGGTGTCCATTTTAATCTTTTATCTTTTGCAATAAATGCTGGTGCACATAAAAATATTTTTTTAGGTTGAAATTTAGAAGCTAGTATTGCAGTTATAACTCCTCCCATTGATAATCCGCCTATATATACATTGTCATATTGTGACTTTAAATTCAAATATGATTCATAAGAGTATCTTATCCAATCTTTCCAATTTGAATTAATAAAATCTTCCTTATTTGTTCCATGCCCAGGAAGTCTTGGAATAAAAACATTATATCCTTCTTCATTTAATCTTTCACCAAGATAATACATATCATTTGGAATTCCATTGTATCCATGAATTAAAAGTACAACTTCGTTATATTTTTCTCCTTTTAAAAATTTCTGCTTTGCTTTTGGATTGACATTAGTTTGAATTTTCTTATAATTCATTTTTTACCTCCATTTATTTTTTAACTTTTAATTTATGATATAATAATTATTGAAAGGTTTCAAGGGGGGATTTTCATTGAAAATAGGTAAATTTGCAAAACAATTTGATTTAACTATAGATACAGTTCGGTACTATATAGAAATAGGTTTATTGACGCCTGAGAAAATTCATAATCAATATACTTTTGATGATAGATGCGAAAAAGATCTTGAAGAAATTTTAGAACTTAAGTCTATGCGTTTTACAGTTTCTCAAATTCAAAAAATTTTTTCTATTAAAAGGTTTACTAATCTTACAAATCAAGATGGATTGGATTATTATGTTAGTTTTTTTGATAATAAGAAACATGAACTTTTGAACGAAAAAGACCTTATTACTAAAGCTATAAAAGATATTAACGAAAAAATAATTTCTATAAGAAAAAATTTTAATGATAATTATACTAAAATTGGTGTACCTCTTTTTTTTATAAACTTTTTATATTGCCCTGAATGCGATTCAAAGCTTAATTTATCTAAAGGTTCTATAGAAGACAATCAAGTTTTTAAGGGCGAGCTTTCTTGCAAATGTGGATATAAAGCTAATATTGATAATGGTATTATTATAACTGATTCTGCCGATTATAATAAACCTGAAATAGAAGAAGTTGAAAAACCTGGAGAAAATTATGTTAAAAAATCTAATCAATCTTTCGTTAATCTTGTATATAAAGGTATGGATTGGATATATAAGAGATTTAATAAATTTGATCTATCTAATAAATTTATTCTTGAATTAGGGACTGGTTCTGGATTTTTTTTAAAAAAAATAATAGGTAATATTCCTGAATCTTCATTTTATATCGCATGTGATGATAAATATGAAGTAATTAAATCATCTAAAAACTATATGGAGTCTATGGGAAAAACAGGTAACATAATTTTTGTTTCTTCAAAATTTTCTAAAATCCCTATAAAAAAAGGAATTATTGACATCATATTAGATGTTTACGGATCTTCAAGTAGAAATTTAAAGAATGATGTTTCTCCAATACAAGGAACTAAAAATTTCTTAAAAATTAATGGTTATTGGCTCGGTAGTTATCTTTATTTTAAAGAATCTTCAAAAACATTAAAAAAACTTGATTCTAAAATCAAAGATAAATTTTTATTGGAGAATATTAAAGCTTCTTTTAATATTAATAATTTGAAAGAAATTGAGTCTTATTATCTTGGAAATTCTAAAAAAACAGGTTATACCGAACCTTTTATAATAGACGGGGATACTGTTAATCATTGGGCTTTTTATGGAATAAAGTATTGATTTATTAATTAATACATTTAATTAAACTTTTTTTAATTTTATTACTATATCATTGGGATTATGAAAGTTTTGTTTTTGGAGGAGTTTTTATGAATAATAATGATGATTTTAAAAAATTTATAGATAGAATCTTAAAAGATAATCCTGAACTTAAAAATTTTAATCTTGATTTTTTGAAAGATATTAATGAAGATGATGTGAATGAAATACTTGACAAACTAAAAATAGCTTCAGAAAAATTCATTAAGTCTGAACAAAAAGCTACAAAGAAAGCTTATGAAATTATTGATTTTAAAGATGAAGATTTAGTAATAGATTATGACTCTTATTTGAAAACTATTATTTCTTTTCCTTTTGCTTTAGCCGTTGGAGAAGATATTTTAAATAATGAGTCGACTTCTGGTATATATAAAGGATTTTATTTTGGAAATGAAATCTCATTTGAATATGATGATATTTTTGAACTTATAACTATTAAACGTATTGTTGCTATGGATATAGCTACAATCATAAGGAAACATTTTATGAAATTTTTATATTTCAAAAATAAATTAAAAAATTATCTAGAAGATATTGTTTATCAATATTTAAAAGTTTTTGGATTTTCTGAAGATATTGATATTTTTGAATTAAGAGAATTTAATTTTGTTGTTAGACTTAAACCAAAGCATTATGATTCTTTTGAAGATATGTTTGATGATTTAATAGAAGATAAAAGTGAAAAATTTAAACTTATGAAAGCTTATTTAATTACAGAATTTTCAATCGCTATAATAGATTAAAAAATTAGGATGAATTTTTCATCCTAATTTTTTATATATTTTGTTTGAATTTTATTTGATATTAAAAATAACATAAAAATTATTAATACATTTATTGCAGATAATGCAGATGATTCCTTAATTAATCTTGAAGATGAAATTGTAAAATTTACAACACTTACAAGAGGCAAATAATCTCTCAATTGCATTGTATAAGTTATGGTAAATTCTCCATATATTATTGCAAATATTTGCATAAAAGTCGAGATTAAAATTGGGAATAATATTGGTAATTCTATTTTTGTAAATATTTTTAATTTATTTGCACCATCGATAGCTCCAGCTTCAAGTATTTCTTTTTTAAATCCTAATACATGTTGATATAAAAATGAATAAGATATTGGAATAGTTATTAATATAAAGCCTATTACTAATAATATAACATAATTTATGTTGTATAGTATATTCATATACAATAATGATGTAGCTAAAAATGCTGAAGATATTCCAAGTGTTGAAAGTATTATTATATTACTAAATTTCGTATAATTTTTCAAAATTATATAGGCTATTAAAGTACTTGTTATTGCTGAAATAAATGATATTGATAAAGAATTTATTATAGATTTTATAACAGGATATTTATTATTAAATTCTGTTGAAAATATATTTTTTAGTCCTTCAATATCAAATTTCATATTTATAAAATCATATACAGAAGATAATATTCCTGTTATTATTATCGAGTATTCAAATATAAAATAAATTAATGCTCCTATTAAAAGTATTTTATTAACTTTTTTATCATATGTTTTATATTCTATTTCATAATTTTCATTTGTTGTTGTAAAAATATTTAATATTAAAAGTATTATAAATTGTAATATCGCTAAGCTTAACGCCTTAGAAAAATCAAGATTCCCCCTTAAAGCATTAGAAATTGCAACTTCCAGCGTTGAATATCTAAGACCTCCTATACTCATTACAATTGCAAAACTCGTAAAACTATATGTAAACACAAGAAAAAAAGCCCTTAAAATAGATGGAAAAATCATAGGAATTTGTATTTTTAAAAATAATTTTATTTTATTACTTCCTTCAAGTTCAGCATTTTCTATTATATTATTCGGAATAGATCTTATAGAAGAAGATATATATTTTACAAAAATTGGAGAATTATAAAATATATGTGCCATTACCACACCTTTTAAAGTATACATTATATTTATGTTCATACCGAGGCTATTAAGTATTCCATAATTTGAATATATTAAACTAAATGCAATTACCGCTGATATAGGTGGAAAAAAGAATGGTATAAATATTGATGCTTCTAATATTTTTGATAAAATACTCTTTGACTTTGAAACATATATTGCTGGGACTATAGCAACAATAAAAGAAAAAACAGATGATAATAATGCTTGAATAATAGTATTCAAAAGGATTCGTAAATAATACGAATCCTTTATATAATTTAATGAATCGATTTTAAAAAAATCTTTCATGAGTATATATATTGGAATTATCCATATCAATGAATATATTATTATTATGTAGTTTTTTTTCATATTTTTAATACATTATTTCCTCCCATTCTTTTAACCATTTATCAAGATTTTCACTTATTTGTTTTGAATCAATACTTAATATTTTATTTGGTTCTTTTGCATATTTAAATGATTCTGGCATTTCTGTATTTATTACTGGAAACATCCAATTGTTCAATGGAATTTCTTTCTGAAACTCTTCTTCAAGCATAAAGTCTATAAATTTTTCAGCTAAATCTTGATTTTTAGTTTTATTTACTATTCCTGCTGCTTCTATTTGTACATATCCACCTTCTTCTGGAATAAATTCTTTATATTTGACTTGTTTATAATATTCATAAGAATAAGCTCCATCTGTTGCATAAGATAACATCATAGGAGCTTCTCCCGCTTCAAATTTTGCAAAAGATTCACTCCAACCCGGAGTTACTGTTAATATACTATTTTTAAAACTTTTCCAGAATTCTTTCCAATTTTCACCGTATATCGCTACTGTCCATAATAATAATGATTGTGCTGTACTTGACATAGAAGGATTTTGTATAATTATAGATTTATTCATTTTTTTTAAATCTTCAAATGTCTTTAATTCTTGATCTATTTTTTCTGGATCATATATAAATGCAATAGCTCCATAATCAAAAGGAGTTAAATAATACTTTTTATCAAATAAAAGATTTTCATCTTTTATTTTTGATAAATTTTTGGATTTATATGGTACTAATAAATCTTCTTCTAAAGCTTTTACCGCAAGTGATTGATCCAAACCAATAACTAAATCAGCTTTTGGATTTCTTTTTTCAAGTATTAATCTTGATACTATTCCACCTGCATCACCTAATTTTATAACTCTTATATTAGTATTATACTTTTTTTCAAACTTTTGTACAAGATTATCTTCTATCCAACTCATACTTTCATATGTATAAATAGTTAACTCATTTGAAAATGTTATAACACCTAATAAAATGACGGTCATAAATAATAATCCCAATTTTTTCATACTACACCTCCAAAAAAAACTCTTATACCAAGACTGGTATAAGAGTTTTATTTTTAACTTCCTACGCCAGCATTATCTGGATCAGGTTTTAGGGTCGATGTTTTTTACATCCTCTCAGCATTTAAGCTCCCCTGTTTTTTATTTAATTTTTCTTAATATATTTTATCACTTTTAATTTAAATTAAAGTTAATTTTATTTCTCTTTTAAGATTTATTTGTTTATAAAAGAAGATATTTATGTTTTTTATACTTAATCTATTAAAATAAAGGTAAGATATTTAATATAAAAAAATAAAACACATTGAGTTCGTTACAATTATTTTACTTGATATTTTTTCTAAAATTATATATAATATATGTATAGTATCAAAACTGATGTCTGCAGTGGGTGGCTCAGTTTAATTTGGAGGTAAAATAGTGAAAGGTTCAGTAAAATGGTTTGATTCAAAAAAGGGTTATGGTTTCATCACAGCAGAAGATGGAAATGATGTATTTGTTCATTTCTCAGCAATTACTATGGATGGTTACAAGAAATTAGAAGAAAATCAGAATGTAGAATTTGAAATTGTTGAAGGCGAAAAAGGACCACAAGCTTCAAACGTTACACTCGCTGACTAATTTAACCATAATCACCCGTTAGGGTTTCAAAAGATAAAGGGGTCGTTTTTAACGACCCCTTTTTATTTATGAATTTATTATCTTTATTCCTGCACTTGCACCTATTCTTTCTGCACCATTTTTTATCATAGTTAAAGCTCCATCAAAGTCTCTAACTCCTCCTGAGGCTTTTACTTTTAATTCATCACCAACTACAAATTTCATCAATGATACATCTTCTTTTGTTGCCCCATTCGTTCCAAATCCTGTAGAAGTTTTTACAAATTGAGCTCCAGCTAATTTTGATAATAAACATGCAGCTATCTTTTCCTCTTTTGTTAAATAACATGTTTCTATTATAACTTTTACAAGTTTTCCATCAGCAGCTTCTACTACTGATTTTATATCATTTAATACATAATCATAATATTTATTTTTAAGCATCCCAACATTTATAACCATATCAAATTCATCTGCACCATCTTCACGAGCAATTTGAGTTTCATAGGCTTTTACTGTTGTATCATTTGCACCAAGAGGAAATCCTATAACTGTAGCTATTTTCACTTCACTATTTTCAAGTTCTTCTTTAGCTAATGAAACATATGCAGGATTTATGCATACTGAAAAGAAATGATTTTCTTTCGCTTCTTTACATAGTTTTACTACATCTTGTGGAGTTGTTTCAGCTTTTAAGACTGTATGGTCTATATATTTTGCCATGTCTTTAGGTTCAATTGTTATATTTTTTTCTTGCATAATATAATCATTGTTAACTCTTTTTATTTCTTGATCTATCATTTCTTTTAATTCTTTATTTTCCATTTTTATCCTCCTATTTTTAATATATTCTTTTGCAAGTTTTCCAACCTAAAACTATTTTTAAACTTTCATAAAATGGTATATCTATCATAAAATCAAAATAAGTATGATATCTTTCATAAAGGTTTTCTATAACTTGAACTATTTCTTTATAATAATTTTTTCCATCGGTTAATCCAACTCTATAAGTATTTTCTTCATGATAAAACCCATTAGTTTTTAATCCCTTTTTCAATTCATTCGTTTTAGTTTTGAAAAATAAAACATTTATACCATCATATGAATTTATAAGTTTTTGAATTAATTTGTTAGTTTTTTCTTCATCTTTCATATTAAAAGATTTAATTATTTCAGCAGCTATTGTATTCATAGAATAAGGTATTATTTTATTTTGGTCTACATAAGAATATATAGTTTTTGAAAATGAACAATAATCAGGTATTTTAGAATTAGCTTTGTTATTATTGAAATCTTTTATACAGGATACACAAGGAAAATTATCTTTTCTCAATGAGGCTAATGCTGAAATCGATTTTTCTATATCATTAGAATATTGTCCTATATAAAAATTTAATATATTTATAGTTTTTTTAGCTTTTCCTTCGAGGAATGCTTTTGATATATAACTTGATGCTTTTTGTATATCTTTATCATAAAGTGCTGTTGCCATACTTATAAAAGAATAATTTAAATAGTCATTAGCTATTTTTAAAAATTTTGCTGCCATTGAATACTTTTCTTGTACTAAAGATAATGTACATAATAATAAATAAGGATATGGACTTTTTCTGTGATTATCTAAAAAACTCTTAGTATAATTTAATATGTCTTTATCTTTTCTAAATATCTTTAACATTCCTAAATTAAATCTTGATTCAATATCATTTCCAGTTAAAAAAAAGTTTTCAGCCTTATCATAATCATTTCTTAACATATGCATTAAACCAAATTGATTATAATATTGCATTGGAGATTTTGAACTCAATCTATTTTCAAATATCAATGAAAGTTTTTCATCTTCTAATTCTATATCATATAAAACAAAATCAACCCATGTCTTAATATTTTGCACGGGAACATTTATTGATATTTGATCTATATCTGGTTTATATATAGTAGGTTTAGTTTTTTCTTTTTTTGGTTCTATTTTTTTCCCTTGTTTTATGAGATCTTTTTCGAATTCTCTCTTTAATTTCATTATATTTTCAAATTTTTTGTCATCTGTCATCAAGTTCCACCATCCTGGATATATTAAAACTATAATATTTATTTTTACCTATTATTATATGATCTTGTAATTTTATTCCCAGGATTTCTCCAGATTGTTTTACTTTTTCTGTAAGATCATAGTCTTGCATACTTGGCCTTGGATCTCCCGAAGGATGATTATGAACAAGAATTATAGATACAGCATTATGTATAATTGCTTTTTTAAATATATCTCTTGGATGGGCTATAGAAGCATTTGCTGTACCAATACTTACATCTTCATGTATTATAAGATTTAATTTCGAATCTAATATTAAAACTCTTACTATCTCTTTGTCTGAATGTATAAGATCTTCACAATAGTTATAAACATTCAATGGAGATTCCATTTTTTTGCTTTTATATCTCATTTTTTGTATATGATATCTTTTTCCCATTTCTAAAGAGGCTTTTAAATTTATAGCTGAAACTTGACCTACCCCTTTTATTTTTTGAAGTTCTTCTATACTTATATCATATAATTGAATAAAATTTTCATATTTTTCTATAATTTTTTTTGATACTTCAAAAACATTTGCCCCTTTTACACCTCTTCTCAAGATTATAGCAATGAGTTCTTGGTCAGTAAGTCTTTCCGATCCATAACTAAGTAATTTTTCCCTTGGTAATAATTCTGTATTCAATTCCATCCCCCCGCATGAAATCAATAAGATTGTAATATATTTTTGAAATTGGAAACCCCATTATATTGTAATAATCACCATTTATTTTTTCTACTAAAACAGCTCCAAAGTCTTGAATTCCATATGCTCCAGCTTTATCATATACATTAAAATTTTCTATATAATAATTTATAATTTGTTCATCCAATTTTCTAAAATATACTTCTGTTTTTTCATTAAAAGTTGTTATATTACTTAAAGTTCTAAATGTTATTCCAGTATAAACATAATGTTTTTTGCCAGAAAGCATTGATAACATTTTAAAAGCCTCATCTTTATTTCGAGGTTTTCCAAGTTTATAATTTTCATAAAAAACCATTGTATCAGAAGTTATCAATATTTCTTCTTTTTGTATTTTTATAGATTTACTTTTTTTCTCTGAAATTTCTTCAACTATATCATCTGCATTTTTGCTACAATATTCTTCATTTATATCTGAAGTTCTTATTTTAAAATCATTAACTATAAATTTCAATAAAGATTGTCTTCTCGGAGATTTTGATCCTAATACTATATTATTATTAGTTGTTATCAAATTTTACACTCCTTTTCACTATTTTTACAACATATGCATTTATAAATGCTGTTAAGGCTCCAAATAGTATCATATATGGATAATAATACACTATCCCTTTAGATTTTACTATAAAAACTCCCGCAACTATTATTTGTGCAGTATTTGAAAAAAAAGCTCCTATTTCGCTTATTCCAAGTATAGAAAGTTTTTTAAATATTTTATTCATTAAATACATCATCAAAGCAGAAGCTAGTGCTCCACTTAATCCCAAATAAAATGTTGGAGCAAGAAATTTTCCGCTTAATATAGAACCTATAACTGTTTTTAATAAAGCTATCATCATTATATTAACAAATCCCATATTTTCAATAACAGATATTATTATTGGAAAATTAGAAAATCCCCATCTAGCACCTGGTACACCTACAGGTAAAGGTAAAAATGTTTCAACATAATATATTGCAGATGCCATAGCTGTTAATATTGAAATATAAGATATACTTTTTGATTTTACCATGTCAATAGATCAACTCCAGTTTCGTCTTTTCCAATAGGTTTTATTATAACTTTATTTGGTATACATATGATTTCATGATTTGGACTGTCAACCCATCCCATATTCACACATATTTGTAATGGACAATTCGATTCTACAGCTCTAATTTTTTGATTTAAATATTCTATTTTCATTATTGGTATTTCATTTTCATCAAATAATGTATATGTTCCTTCTTTCGTTATTTCCATTACTTTTTCATTTTTTATATAAACATCAGCACCCCTTATTTTTTTATCACTTTTATTTATTAAAATGAATACTAAAGATATAATAATAATACCAATTATTATTATTATATCTTTTTTATTTATTAATTTCATTATCTTCCTTTCTCCCTAAAATAATCAAAACCTTGAGTTTCTTTAGTAGTTTTATCTTTGCCTATTATAAAAACTTGAAGTCCAAAATTTGTAAAATAATCCAATGAAGGATTGTTTATCCCAAGTATAAATGCCGCAGTGGCAAAAGCATCTGCATTCATCAAATCATCAGCTATAACTGTAGTGCTAACAGCATCATTTGCTGGATACCCTGTTTTTGGATCTATGAGATGATGATATTTTTTGTCATTTTCTATAAAATATCTTTCATAATCTCCAGATGTTGCTATAGCTCCATCATATAAATAAATTATATCTATATTTGTATATTGAGTTGTATTAAAAGGATCTCTTATTCCAATTGCCCATGGTAAATTTCCATATTTTGGGCCTATTATTCCTATATCTCCACCAGCATCTATAAAGCCCGTTGCTTTTGGATCTAATTCTTTTATTCTATGTATGACCATATCCACTGAATATCCTTTTGCGATGCCACCAAGATCTATTTTTACTCCTGGTTTTGTGAGTTTTACTTTATTTCCTTCTATTTCAATATACCTATAATTAACAAGTTCGAGAGTTTTTTTCAATTCTTCTGAATTTGGAACTTGTTTTGGTGATTCTACATCGTCAAATCCCCATAATTTTAATACAGGTCTAAGTGTTGGATCAAAAGCATCCCCTGTCATTTTTGAAATATTTATTGAGGATTTTATCAAGAATAAAGATTCTTCATCCATTATTAATTCTCTTTTTTCATTTAATTGATTAACAACACTTTCTTCTATATTTGCCGAAAATTTATTATGTAATCTTTGAAATTCTTTTTCTGCTATATCTAATAGTGTAGAAGAACTAACTTTTTCTCCACTCACTCTAACACGAACTATTGTTCCTAGAACATCCATTTGTTTATCTGAATATGTTGGTTTAGGTTTATAAAATATAATGAACGCTAATAAAAATACCGCTATAAGAAAAAATGTTATATATAATATATTTTTTACATTTCCATTACCTTTCTTCCACACTTGATACATCCTCCATTTTCATTTAGATTTACAATTTTTATATTGTATCCCTTTCTTTCTACCAATAGTTCTCCACATTCAGGACAATAAGTAGATTCATACTTTGGATCCCATATATTTCCGATATAAACAAATTCAAGATGTTTTTTTGCTATTTGATATATTTCTATCAATTTTCCTATATCTGTAGCTTTTTTTGAATATTTATATCTTGGAAAATATTTATTTATATGTAATGGAATTTTACTCGATAAACTTGATATCCATTTGAATTCTTCTTCAAGTTCTTGTAAATTTTCGTTTATATCTGGTACTATAAGAGTTGTTATTTCTATATGAGCATTTTTTTCAAAAATTATTTTTATATTCTCTTTTATTTTCTCTAAATCTCCATTAAAAATTTTTTTGTAAGTTTCACTATCAAAAGTTTTTAAATCTATATTAAAAGCATCTATGTATTGAAGTAACAATTCAAGTGGTTCTTTTTTTATATATCCATTACTAACCATAATTGTATATATATCAAGATCATAATTTTTTATTTCACGACACGCATCTAAAACATATTCAAACCAAACTATTGGTTCAGAATATGTAAAAGCAATTCCACCAACTTTATATTTTTCTATTAAATTCGGAATAGCATTCGGATATATTTTTTTGCTATATGCAGGTATTTCTTGTGAAATTTCATGGTTTTGACAATAAGGACATATTAAATTACATCCCCAACTTCCTAAAGATAAAATATTTTTACCCGGTTTAAAATGAAATAATGGTTTTTTTTCTATGGGTTCTATTTCAAATCCTGTAACTTCGGCATAATTTATACTATTCAATTCAGAAGAAATATTCTTTCTAGTTTTACAAAAACCAGTTTTATTTTCTTCAATGATACATTCATGAGGACATAAATTGCATAAAATTCCTTCTTCTTTTTGAGAAGAAAATAAAGCATTCATATTCATAAAATCCCTCCCTAAAAGTATCTTTTTGTTTCAAAACTATATATATCAACTTTCTCATCATAATTTAGTCCCGCTTTTAATTTTGCTATTCTTATCTGATCTTCAATCGTATTAATTCCATCAAGATTTGGAAGTAATACACCTTTTTTATAATCGTGTTCAACCATAATTCCATATTTTACAGGATCGAGTTCTTTTATATTTTCTATTTTTTTCAACGGAGTTAATATATCTATACTTATATAAATATTATTTAACTCTTCTTCTTTCAGCGGAGGAAATCTATAATCTTTTATTGAAGCTAAAATAGAATTATGTTTTATTTCTTCATAAAGATTTTTATATTGTGGAATTATAGTTCCAATACAACCTCTAAGTTCATCTTCTAAAGTATGAAGAGTTACAAAACATGAATAATTATCTTCAAATTCTTTTTGAAAGTATTTATATCTTATGTCTTGAATCTCATTTTTTATGATATAATTTTGTATAATCTCCCTTGCATACTGACAAAAAAAGTGTTTTTCTCTCATAAAATCACCCCCTCACTTCGATTATATCATGAAACATTAGTTTATTATATTAGTAATAGGGAGTTAATTTGAAAATATTTGAAAATAAGAGTATAATAGTTATTGATTCCTGTTTTATCCTTTTTATGGAGGATTATTATGAAAAAACTCGATTTAAGAGCTTTTAATCAAATGAACCTTGTTATACTTTTTGGCGTAACAGTCTTAGCAAATATCTTTGTAGGACTCGGTATAGGTTGGTTTATATATAGCAAAACTGATTCAAAACTATTTTTGATTTTGTTTTTGCTACTTGGTGTTGCATCAGGTTTATATAGTGGTATAAAAGAATTACTTAAAGAGGCCGAAAGATATGACTCAATTGAAAAGAAAATTAATAGAGATGATGATTAAAGCAATAACGATATCGATTATTGAAGTTATCGTATTGCTATTTTTTGTTGGTTTTCAAGCTTTATGGGTTTTTTGGGGTACTTTAGGAGTTATTTTAGGATTTTATATGATGTATGAAGATATAAATAAAATGAAACAAAATATATTTAGTTTAAAGAAAAAAAAAATTCCTGCAGGATATTTTTTTAGGTATTTAATGTATGGTATAATTCTTATTATATCTGGTATTTTCTCTGAAAAAGCTTTATTAATTACTTTTTTAGGTTTATTTAATTTGAAAATAGTACCTTTCATCTCACAAAAATGATTTAGTGGGGGTGTTTTAATGCTGAAAGAAAAAAAGCTTAAGAACACTATAATCCTTTTTTTTGCCCTTTATGTGATACTTGGAATAGTAAATGTATTTACTTCTAAGTCTGAACTTGAAGGTGTTGGCCAGAGATGGATTGTAGAGTTTGGGAACGGCGGTTTTCTTGGTCAGATAAATCCTATGACTGTATTGATGTCAGGTCTAATAATATTAATTATTATTTTATTCGCAAAATCTGTAAAGTTTGAAAGAATTCCTGGAAGAAAACAAAGTATTGTTGAATTAATGCTTGATTATTTTTGGGAATTAGTTGAAGATTCTGTACCTGACCAAAAGTATAGAAAACCTACATTTGTGATTTCAATGAGCTTATTTTTATTCATTGGCTTTGCAAATATTTTGAGTGGCATGCCTGGTATAAGTGTACTTCCTACTGATTCAGGTTTGTCTGTACAACTTTTTACTGATACTTGGTATACACCTACATCTGATTTGAATACAAATTTGACTTTTGCATTAATGGTATTTATAATAAGTCATGTTTTTGCTGCAAAATCTAAAGGTGTTGGAAAATGGCTCAAAAGTTTTATAGAACCTAATCCTATTATGCTTCCGTTGAACCTCATAAGTGAAATTGCTAAACCTGTTTCACATTCTTTGAGGCTTTTTGGTAATATAATGGGTGGTGGAATTCTTGTTTTAATAATTAGTTATATGTTGAAGTACTTTGTTATCCCTATTTTCTTATGGGGATTTTTTGGATGGTTTGTAGGCCTTATTCAGGCTTTCGTTTTCGCTTTACTCTCAATAGCCTATATTGGTTCATTGTTAGAATAAAAATTATCTTCTATAATAAAGGAGGATGAAGTTATATGGATTTAAAAGAGATGTTACAACAGTTAGTTTCAAACGGTGGAGCTTTAGGATGGGGTTTATATTATTTAGGTAAACTTTTAGGTGCAGGTCTTGCAATGGGTATCGGTGCTATCGGACCGGGTGTTGGAGAAGGTCAAGTTGGTGCTCATGCTATGGATTCAATAGCAAGACAACCTGAGATGTCAGGAACTATAACCACAAGAATGTTATTAGCTATGGCCGTTACTGAATCTACTGGTCTTTATTCTTTGGTTATTTCTCTTGTAATGATTTTCGTGTTACCATAATGAAACATTTTACACTTTAACCCGGAAAGGGGGTAAAAGAGTGCTTTCGTTTAATTTGACTTCTATTGTAAATTTAATCGGGTTTTTAGTTTTTATGCTTTTTTTGTATAAGTTACTTTATAAACCTTATTTTGATATGACTGATAAAAGAAAAAATGAGGTTGAAAAAAACTTAAACGAAGCTGAAAGACTTAGAATTAATGCTCAAGAAGCTAAAGAAAAAGCTGAAAAAGAATATGAAGATATCAAAAATCAGAAAAGTGAAATTTTAAAAGATGCTGAAGAACAAGCAAAAAAAATTATTTCTGAAGCTAAGGATGAAGCTGAAATTCAAAAAGATAAAATAATTGAAAAAGCTGAAACTTCTGCGGTGGAAATAAAAAATGAAGCTATGAAAGATATACAAGCTAAGGTAGTTACTATGGCTTTAACAGTTTCATCTATGATTTTAAAAGAAAAATTAGATCAAAAAGCCAACGAAGAATTAATAAGAAGAGCTTTATCTAATCTCAATGAAAAAGGTGATCAGTTATGAAGCTTTCATATTCTTTAGCAACAAGATATACCGATGCTTTTTTAGAAATTTTACAGAAAAATGATAAAATGAGTAATTTAGAAAATTATATAGAAGCTATTCAGAATATAATCGATAAGATTAATTCTGATAGCGTTTTTCATGATATGATTAATAGTCCTCTACTTCCAAAAGATTATATTACAAAAAAAATATATGAATCATCTAAAATTGAGGATACATTGTTTGAAAAATTTATTCATTCATTGGTTTTAAAATCAAGACAAGAACTTCTGTTTTTTATAGTTAAAATTTTAAATAATTATAATCTTGAATTAAAAAAACTTATAAAGGCTGAAATTATAACAGCAAAACCCATAGATTCAAAAAATTCAGAAGATTTAAAGAATATTTTAAAAAATAAAACTGGTAGGGATGTTATTTTAAAAACATCTCTTGATGAATCTTTAATTGGTGGTATTCAACTTTATGTTGAAGATAAGTATTATGATTACTCCATTAAAGGGTATTTAGACAGTATAAAACGCTCATATGCTCAAACCGGGGGTGATTAATTTTGCGCATAAATCCAGATGAGCTCACAAAAGTTATAGAGGAGCGTATCAAAAGCTACGAGAGTGGTGAAATTAAAGAAATAGGTTGGGTAATGCAGGTAAGTGACGGTATAGTAAGAGCCTATGGGATGAAAGAAACTATGGCTAATGAATTAGTTGAAATTCATACTCAACAAGGCGATATAGTTTATGGTATTGCCATGAATCTTGAAGAAGATAATGCCGGAATTATTTCTTTAGGCGACTACAAAAACATAAAAGAAGGCGACAAGGTTATAAGAACTAATAGAATTATAGAAGTTCCCGTTGGAAATGCCCTTTTAGGAAGAGTAGTCAATCCACTTGGAATTCCTCTTGATGGTAAAGGTGAGATAAAATCAGAAGAAAATTATCCAATTGAAAGAAAAGCAACAGGAGTTATTTCAAGAAAACCTGTTGATACTCCTCTTCAAACTGGGTTAAAAGTTATAGATAGTACAATACCTATTGGAAGAGGTCAGAGAGAATTAATTATAGGCGATAGACAAACTGGTAAAACTGCAATCGCAATAGATACGATTATAAATCAAAAAGGGAAAAATGTTAAATGTATTTATGTAGCTATAGGTCAAAAATCATCATCTATAGCAAGATCTATTGATCAGCTTGAAAAGAACGGTGCTATGGAATATACAACTATTGTAGTTGCAAGTGCTTCTGACCCAGCATCTTTACTTTATCTTGCACCTTATGCTGGAGCAGCTATAGGAGAATATTTCATGTTTAATAGTCAAGATGCACTCGTTGTATATGATGATTTGAGCAAACATGCACAAGCTTATAGAGAGCTTTCTTTACTTCTTAGAAGACCTCCTGGAAGAGAAGCATATCCTGGTGATGTCTTTTATTTACATTCAAGATTGCTTGAAAGGGCTGCAAGATTAAACGATGATTTTGGTGGAGGTTCTTTGACTGCTTTACCTATAATAGAAACTCAAGCTAATGATATTTCTGCTTATATACCTACTAATGTTATTTCAATAACAGATGGTCAGATATATCTTGAGTCTTCTCTATTTATGTCTGGTATTAGACCTGCCGTTAATATTGGTCTTTCTGTATCAAGAGTCGGTGGTGCAGCTCAAACTAAAGCTATTAAGAAAGTTTCAGGTAGTTTAAAACTTGATTTAGCTCAGTATAGAGAATTAGAATCATTTTCACAATTTTCATCAGATCTTGATGAAGCTACAAAGAGACAACTCATAAAAGGTGAAAAGTTAATGGAACTTTTAAAACAAAAACAATATTCACCATTGGATGTTGAAGAAGAAGTAGTTATTCTTTTCGCTGGAACTGAAGGATATCTTTCAGATATTCCAACAAACAAAATTTTGGCTTTCGAGAAGGATTTTTTACAGTTTATGCATAGAGAAAATCAAGAGGTATTGAGTGAAATAAAAGATACTAAAGATCTTTCAGATGATTTAAAAAATAAATTGAAAAGTATTATAGAATCTTTCTTAAAAACGTATAAAGCCTAATGGCGGTGGTTTAGTTGAGTAAAGGTAAATTAAGAATTATAAAAAAGAGAATTGATTCAACAAGATCTACCATGCAAATAACTAAAGCTATGCAAATGGTAGCCTCCGCAAGATTAAATAAAATAAAAAAAGGTATGCAACCAATAAGAGATTATGCAAAATATGCTAAAAATATTATAGAAAAAATTGAACCAGATATAAATTCACCATTCGTAAAAGATGGATCTGGAACTTTATTAGTTGTAATTACTCCAGATATGGGACTTGGTGGCTCCTTTGCTTCCGATATTAGTACTTTTGCAAAGAAAGAATCTGAGAAAATAGATGATTTTAAAGGTTTTCTCGTTATAGGTAATAGAGGATCCGTTGAACTTAAGAAAACGAATAAAATATTGTTATCGAGAGTGAATTTATTCGATACACCAAAAAAAGAACATGCAGAATATATTTTAGATGATATATTAGAATTTCTTGAAAAAGAAGATATATCTAAGGTTAAAGTCATTTATGGAGAACTTAAAAATGCTTTGATTCAAAAACCTAAAATTGTAGATCTTTTGCCTATTCAATATGAAAATTCTTTGGATCCAAGATATGAATATGAACCTGATTCATCTGTTCTTTTTGAAGAAGCATCTTATTTATATATGCTCTCTCAGATTTTCTTGTTTATTTATGAAACAAAGATTTCTGAACTTCATGCAAGACAGAATGCTATGAAAAATGCAACTGAAAATGCTGAAAATCTCATTTCTGATTTAAATCTTGAATATAATAAAATGAGACAGGCTTCAATCACTTCAGAACTTATAGATATAGTTAATGGAGCCCAGGCACTCCAGGATGATTAATGGGGGTGAAAAACTTGGATAAAACGGTTGGTAAAATAATAAGTGTAATTGGACCTGTTGTTGATGTTAAATTTCCAGAAGGTCAATTACCTGAAATTTATGATTCTTTAGAAGTTAATAATCCTTATACAAATACCAAATTAGTTTTAGAAGTAGAACAATTAATCGGTGATGATACTGCCAGATGTATAGCAATGGATTCAACTGATGGTATTAAAAGAGGATTAGATGCTATTAACACTGGAACTTCTATTAAAGTTCCTGTTGGAATGGGATCATTGGGAAGAATGTTCAATTTATTGGGTGATCCTATAGATGAAAGAGGTGAAGTTTCTGATATAGACCATTGGCCTATTCATAGAGAATCACCTACTCTTGAAGAACAAAATACAGAAATAGAAATTCTTGAAACTGGTATAAAGTGTATAGATCTATTAGCACCTTTTCCTAAAGGTGGTAAGATAGGACTTTTTGGTGGTGCTGGTGTTGGTAAAACAGTTCTCGTTATGGAACTTATAAGAAATATAGCTAAAGAGCATAAAGGTATTTCAGTCTTTGCTGGTGTTGGTGAAAGAACGAGAGAAGGTAATGATTTATGGCTTGATATGAATGATTCCGGAGTTATAGAGAATACTGCACTCGTTTTTGGTCAAATGAATGAACCACCTGGAGCAAGATTTAGAATTCCTTTAACAGCTTTAACTATGGCTGAATATTTTAGAGATGAACAAAAAAAAGATGTTTTATTATTCATAGATAATATTTTTAGATTTGTTCAAGCAGGTTCTGAAGTTTCTGCTTTACTCGGTAGAATGCCTTCTGCTGTTGGTTATCAGCCAACTTTGGCTTCTGATATGGGACAATTACAGGAAAGAATAACATCTACAAAAGATGGTTCTATAACCTCTGTACAAGCTGTATACGTTCCTGCCGATGATTTTACTGATCCTGCACCTGCAACAACATTTTCACATCTTGATGCAAATATAAATTTATCAAGAAAACAAGCTGAAATGGCATTATATCCAGCTCTTGATCCTTTAGATTCTACTTCAAAAATGTTAGATCCTAATATTGTTGGAGAAGATCATTATTTTGTTGCTAGAGAAGTTCAAGCAATTTTACAAAAATATAATGATTTACAAGATATAATAGCTATTCTCGGTATTGAAGAACTTTCTGAAGAAGATAAATTAACAGTTTCAAGGGCCAGAAAAATTCAAAAATTCTTATCTCAGCCTTTCTTTGTTGCTGAAAAATTTTCTAATATATCTGGTGCTTATGTAAAAGTAGAAGAAACTGTTAAAGGATTTAAAGATATATTGGAAGGTAAATATGATGATCTTCCAGAAAATGCTTTTTATATGGTTGGAACTATTGAACAGGCTGTTGAAAAAGCAAAGAATTTGTAGGGGGGATAAACGATGTTTAATGTGAAAATAGTAACCCCTGAAGGCATTAAAGAAGATATTGATGCAAGATATGTCGAATTTACTACAATAGATGGTTCTATTGGTATATTACAAGATAGACTTCCAATTGTTGCAAAGTTAAAGTTTGCCCCATTAAAAATAATATCCAAAGATGAAAAGAAACTTGTTTATGCTGTTCTTGGTGGTCTTGTGGATATGGATGGTAAAAACTTTACTGTTCTAACAACAGAAGCACTCAAACCAGATGAAATCGATGTGGAATCGGCAAGAAAAGCTGTTGAAAAAGCAGAAGAACAATTAAAAAAATCTGATGATTTTATGCAAAAAACTAAATTAAAATCTGAAATTCAAAGAAATATGACAAAAATTGATATTGCTAATACAAAATAGAATAGGTTAAACCTATTCTATTTTTTTTATTATTTTTTTTATTATTTTTTCATTTTGTATATTTTTTTTATAAATTTTTAAATTCTCTATTACATTGATTATATCTATATGATTATTCATTTTTAAAGCTTTTTCATATAATGTTGGAAAAAACATCATTTTATCCATAAATATAGGTGATATATATATATTACTCAAATCTTTAATATTTTCAAAGTTTATTTTTTTATTATTTAAAATAAATATATCTATTTTTTTATTTAAAAAATAGAATATATTTTCATTTTTGGATATTTCTTCATAATATCCAAAAAAATATTTTATTTCTTTATTTAGAATTATTCTTTTAAAAGTTTCTTGATACTTATTATAAATTTTTAATTCATTTTCAAACAAATATATAATTTTTTCAGATTCAAACACGATGATTTTTATCCCAAAGATATTTGAAATCTCAAACAAAATATTTAAATCTATTTTTTTCCCTTTATAATATAAAAGATAAAGGTATATACCTTCATTTAATCCTTTTATTATCTGTTCTGTTATTTTTATATAATTTTTTTGTTCTATTATTTTAAATTTTCCATTTGAAGATTCTATTTTTAAATCAAAATAATTATTTTTTATATATTTATAGATTTTTCTCATATAAAATTTTTTTAATATTTTCATTTTTATATCCTTTTGAAAGTTTTATTTTTTATCAAAAAATCTTTATATACAATTTCTTTGAGTTTTTTTATATTTATTCTTTTATTATTAAAGTTTTTTCTGAGTTCAAAAAAAGTATATATTGAGTTTTTTTCTATGTATTCTTTTTTGTCTTTACTGTAATAATAAATTCCTGAAAAAACTTTTTTGTTATAAAGAATTATTATAGAATCTATTCCAGAAAAATTTGAACAAGAACTAATATGATTTAAGTATTTTTCAATATTTGAATAGTCAACATCTATATAAAAAATGTTTAAATCACATTGTTCTAGATTACTTAAAATATAATGATTATAATCAAGAGCTTCTTTTAACTTTCCAATAAAGATATTAAATCCATATACTTTTAATATATTTTTTTCTTCTATTTGATTATTTTTGTTAAAAACTTTAAAGTCATTGTTTCTATATATAATATTAAAAGAGCTATGGTCATTTAATGACCACGGCTCTGTTGATAAAATTAAATTTATACTAAAAAATTCCATTGAATTTATTGGATTTCCAGCATAAATATTCATTTTTATTTATAATTTTCCATGAATGCTTTATATGCAAGATATGTTTCATAAAGATCTCCCTTTGAAGCTATTTCATAAGGTGCATGCATTCCTAATAATGCTACTCCAGCATCTATTACATCTAAACCCTGTTCGGCAAAGAATTTTGCTATAGTTCCTCCTCCACCTAAGTCTGTTCTTCCCAATTCTCCAGTTTGCCACAATATATTATTTTCATTCCAAACTTTTCTAACTTTTCCAACTACTTCAGCATTAGCATCATTAGTTCCTGCTTTTCCTCTTGCACCAGTATATTTAGTCAAAACAATTCCATAATTTAGTTTTGGTGCATTATTTATATCATGTGCATCTTTATAATTTGGATCAAATGCAGCTGATACATCAGAAGATAATAAAATTGAGTTGTTTATAGCATCTTCTATTGCTATAGTAACATCTTCATTTTGTAATTTCAATAATTTTTTTAACATTGGTATCCAAAAATGATTTTTTGCTCCAGTATTTCCATCTGAACCTATTTCTTCTTTATCAACAAGAAGTATAGCTGAAGATCTTGAATTAATTTTTGAATTTATCAATGCTGTTAAACTTGTATATGCACAAATTCTATCATCATGACCATATGCTGCTATCAAACTTCTATCAAGTCCAACATCACGTGAAGGTAACGATGGAACTATTTCTAATTCAGCACTTATGAGATCTTCTTCAATTATTCCATATTTTTCATTTAATATATTTAATATATTTAATTTAACTGAGTCTTTTATTTTTTCTTCTGAATCATAATTTATAGATATAGTTCCCAATAAAAGATTCATTTTTTCTGGATCTATTGCTTCACTTATCGCTTTTTTATTTCTATCTAAATGAGGTAAGAGATCAGATATGACGAATACAGGATCTTTTAAATCATCTCCTATAGATACTTCTACCGTTTCCCCTTTTGAATTTATAATAACGCCATGTAATTCAAGAGGTATATTAAGCCATTGATATTTTTTTATACCTCCATAATAATGTGTTTTTGCCATTGCTATTTCTGTATCTTCTATCAAAGGTTCTGGTTTAAAATCTATTCTTGGTGCATCAACATGTGATCCAACTATATTTACTCCATTTTTTATTTTTCCTTTGATTTCAATTGCAAATAATGATTTATCTCTATTTATATAGTAAACCTTATCTCCATCTTTTAATTTTCCTTCTTTTTCAAAAAATTCAAGTGGTTTATAACCATTTTCTTCTAATAATTTTTTAGAATATTTTATAGCCTTTCTTTCTGTTTTTGAATAATCCATAAATTTTTTATAGTTTTCTGTATAATCATCCACAGTTTTAAAATCATTTTTTTCCCAAACATTTTTTCTATTCAATGTTAATTTTTTACTAAGTTCTTTATAGTCCATTTTTTACACCTCCATTAGAAATAAGTTTGTTTATTTGTTTTTATTTAACTTTTATATTATTTTCATTTTTTAAAAAAATATTCTATAATATAATTAAGAAGCAACTTATATTATTTTCATCGGAAAAATAATTAGTTAGTAAAGTTAATAAAATTAACTATATTAAAATTATATCATCATGGATAGGGGGTTGTCAAAGTGGAAAAAGAGTTATACCCAGAGGTTACTCTTGATTTAGTGAGAGTAACAGAAGCTGCAGCATTGATGAGTAGTATTTATTTAGGATTTGGAAATAAAGAAAAAGTTGATGGTGCAGCTGTTGATGCAATGCGCGGGATGTTGGATTATATAGATATCAAAGGTACAGTTATAATCGGTGAAGGTGAAAAAGATGAAGCACCAATGCTTTATCATGGAGAAAAAGTTGGAAATTGGAATGATAATTCTTATGAAATGGATATTGCAGTTGATCCAATTGATGGTACTCGTCTTGTTGCATATGGACTTCCAAATGCTATAAGTGTTATGGTTGCTGCAGAAAAAGGTAAAATTTTATCTTTACCTACTTTTTATTCATCTAAGTTAGTTGTTGGTCCAGAATTAAAAGGTAAATTAGATATAAATTCCCCGATAAAAGAAAATATCAAAGTTGCAGCTGCAGTACTTGGTGTTCCAATTTCTGAGATTACAGTGGTAATACTCAATAGAGATAGACATAAAAATATAATAGATGATGTTAGATCTATAGGTGCAAGGATTAAATTAATTGGAGATGGCGATATAGCAGGCGCCATAGCAACTTGTATGCCTGATAGCGGTGTAAATATTTATATTGGAATAGGGGGATCTCCAGAAGCAATATTAGCAGCTGGTGCACTGAAAACTCTTGATGGGGAAATTCAAGTCAAAATTTGGCCAAGAGATGAAGATGAAAAATTAAAAGCATTAGGTGAAGGTTGGGATTTGAATAAAGTTTATTTTACGGATGATTTAGTTGGAGGAAAACATGTAATTTTTGCCGCAACAGGTGTTACTGAAGGAGATTTTCTAAGTGGCGTAAAATTTTTAAAAGGAAAAGCAATAACAGAATCAATTTCTATGAGAAGTTCAAGTGCTACCATTAGAAAAATATCTACTGTTCATAATCTTGATACAAAGACTATAAGGATTAAATCTTTAGATGGCGATGAAAAATTTGTTAATCTTAATAAATCTGATGAAAAACAAAAATTATTAAATTTAAAATTATTTTAAATTCCTCGATCTATAAATTGACCCATAGATCAAAGAAAAAAGAAGGGTATCGATATTTTAAATATCGATACCTTTTTTATTAGAATATAGGATCGCTTTCCATATGTTCCCAATAATCTTTAGATATTTTATCATAAAGTTCTTTAATCTTATCTCTATGAGCTTTTTCCCAATCTGCTAAATGGTTTAATACCTTTTTTACTTCTTCATCTTCAATAGAATTTGCAGCTTTTTCATAAAAATTCATAAAATCTTCTTCAATTAAATACGCCATTCTCAAAACTGGTATATCAGTTCTTAAAGCTTTGAAATCTCCTCCATAAACTATTTCATTTTTTTGTCTTTCATTAAATACCTTACCTATATCTTCAACATTGTACCTTATAGGTTCATCTTCTTCTATGGTATTTATTAGTTTATTTATATAGTCTACATGGTCCTTTTCCATATTTCCTAGTTCTTCAAAAGCTTTTTTTACTTCTGGGTGATTAACTGTTTTTGATTTCGATCTATAAAACTGCATTCCTTCCATTTCTTTAGCTAAAGCATAATCTAAAATTCCTAAAACTTTACTAGCCATTTTATCCCCTCCATCTATTAATAATATTTTTCTACAATTAAATTATAACCCAAATTCTTTAAAATTCAAAACAATTTTTAAATTTTACAAAAATCAACTTCATAAGAATTTTCATTAAATTTTATTATTGCATATTCTCCATCACAGAAAGCACCTGGATTTATTATATCAATTTCATCTATATTTTCTCTATTTTGTATATGAGAATGACCATAAATCATAATATCAATTTTATCATTGAATCTTTTAATCAATCTATCAGTATATGCCCTACCAGTTTGATGCCCATGTAATAATCCAATTTTTATTTTATTTATTTCAATAGTCTTCATTTCTGGCAACTTATTTCTAAGATAAAATTCATCCATATTACCATATACAGCATGAACATTTGAATTCAAATTTTGAATATAGAAAAGCACTGTATCAGAAGTTAAGTCACCACAAATTATCACTCCATCATAAGATTTAAAATCTATTTTTTCTAAATTATGATTTATTCCTTTATCTGGATCATGAATATCACTTATTATAATATATTTCATTTTTAACACTCTCCTCTTATATAATTATTTTTATATTTATCAATACTATTTTTATAATATAATTTTATAAAATTATTAATCTTATAAAATTATATTATAAAGCCCCCCAATTTGGGGGACTAATTATCTTATTATTGATCTTTCCAAACTGTCCATATATTCCAAAGTATTCCTCTATATGGAACAAGTTCCTCTGAAGTTAGATGTAATGAATCACTAACTGCGAGAAGGCTATTTTGTGCAAATGTATAAATCATTGGCATATATTGTGCTTCAAGATTACTCCATTCTTCAAACATATCTCTTAATTTTTCATCATCTAATTCTGATTTTTGTAATCTGTATATTTCATCTATTCTTCTTTCCCATTCAGCAACTTCATAATCAGCTGGGTCTAAAAGATCTGGATTTACATCTTTTAAATATTCAGGTGACCAATTCCAAAAATGTAATCCACCATCTAAAAGATATGTGTTCCATCCATCATTTGGATCTGGTGTTTCTCCAGAAAGTCTCAATATTACAGATTCAAAACTTCCACCCATTAAATTATTTACAACTGTATTGAACTGTAAAGGTCTAAAATTAACTTCCATTCCCAATTTAGCTAATGAATCTGTTAATATATTACCTACTTCAACCCAAGATGTAGTTGAAACATTTGTAACCATATCAAATTGTACGAGATTTCCATTAGGTCCATATAATTTTCCATCATTTCCCCATGTAAATCCGCCTTCTTTTAATTCTCTCTTAGCTTTAGATAAAGAATATCTATAACCCAATGAATCTATAAATTCTTTATCATAATATGGTTCTCCTGGAACTCTTGGTGCATATGTAGGTGTTCCCAAACCATTCAACATAGAATCAATTATTGCTTCTCTATTCAAAGCATAAGAAACCGCTTTTCTAAAATGTACATTTCTGAACCATACTCTTTGTTCTTTTTTTGGAGAGTTAAAATTAAATGATACAAATGTTGGTCCTGGTACATAACTTCCAATTACTGTATGATATGGTAAAGAACTTTCTTTTTCCTTTAATGAAACATATGTAGGTGCAGAAACAGATATGAAATCCAATTCTCCAGCCTGGAATTTCAATACTTGTGTTTCAGCATTTTGAACTATTACACATATATGTTCATCTAAATAAGGTAGTTGAACTCCATTTTTATCTTTCGCAAAGAAATAAGGATTTCTTTCAAATACTAATCTAACCCCTTCTCTATATTCTTTGAAAATAAAAGGCCCTGAAGCAACTAAATCATCCATCTGTTCAAGTGTCCAAATTTGAGGAAATTTTACAGGATCATCTGCATATTGTCCAAGTTTATGTTTAGGTAAAATTCCTGTTGAACCTATACTTCCAATTGCAACTCTCATAGGTTTATTATAATGAAAAACAACTGTGTAATCATCTATAACTTTTATTGTTGGAAGATTTCCATCTTCATCGGTGAATCCATCATTACCATTAACAGACATATTTTTTTTAAAGTATATATCTTCGAATGTAAATCTAACATCTTCAGATGTTAAAGGTGTTCCATCTGACCATTTTAACCCTTTTCTCAAATTAAAAGTTAAATCCATACCACCATCAGCAGCATTAACTGCTTCATATGATTTTGCTAAATATGGTTTTTTGTAAAATGCCTCTTCATCTTTGCTCAAAAGTGATGCTATGAACATGTTTATGAACATATTAGAATTATTATCTGAAGCCCAAGCTGGATTTAATGTTTTTGGATCTGTAGTTGTAGACCAAAACATTGTTCCACCTTTTTCTCCCTCTGTGTCTTCAATTAGCCAATCAACTTCTGCAGCAAAAGCTGTTATAAATAAAGTGATAACAGCAAGTAAAGTAATTAACTTTCTCATATAAACCCTCCTAAGTTATATTTGCCTCTTCCCTCTGTTAAGACTTAACTTAAAAGGTATTTTATATTATTATCTTCCCAAAGATCTTGGATCTAATGCATCTCTAACAGCATCTCCAAAAAGATTGAAAGAAATAACTGTTATGAATATAAATAATCCTGGTAACATAAGCCAAGGGTAATTTGTTAAGGCCTCTATGTTTTGTGCCTGAGATAGCATAAGTCCCCATGATGCAGATGGTTCTGTAATACCTATACCAAGGAAACTCAACCCAGCTTCTCCAAGTATATAACCAGGAACTTGTAATGTAGCAGATACTATTATATAAGTTGCTGTATTAGGTATTAAATGCCCCCATATTATTTTTCTTCCTGGATATCCCATTGCAATAGCAGCTTCAACAAATTCTGTTTGTTTTATTCCGAGTGTCATACCTCTTATTACCCTCGTCATTGAAGGCCATCCTATAAATGACAGTATTATTATTATAAACAAATATCTTATAGCAGGGTCCATTTTTGGTGGCATAACAGCTGCAAGAGAAATTATTAAGTAAAAACTTGGAATGGACATTAGTATTTCTGTAAATCTCATAAGTATTTCATCTGTCCATCCTCCATAAAATCCAGCAAGACCACCAAGGAAAAGTCCAATAGTGAATGTTATTAGTATTCCAACAAGACCTACAGATAATGATATTCTCGATGCATGAACTATTCTACTTATCATATCTCTTCCATATTGATCGGCACCCCAAAGGAATAAAAGACCTTCATCTGATAAGTAATCATTGTATTCTGGTAATAATGTTTTTTCAGTTCCAAATAAATGATGTGAAGCTGGAATAAATCCAAGTAATTTATATTCCCATGATTTAACGAACCAGTTTATTTTATATTCTTTAAAATCAACTGCTTTTAAATTTTCTGGATATAATTCAACTTCATCAAAATCTCCTATAGTTATCAATACAAAATCGAGTTTTTTGTAAAAATCTATCGATTCTATTTCTTTATCTTTTAATTTTGATGAATATCTAAAGTTTTCTTTAAATTCATTTATAGTTAAAGGCCTATTATCTAATCTTTCTACAACTTCTTCACCATTTAAAAGTTTTGAAAATGATGTTGAATATAATTCTCCATCTTTTTGTGGTTGAGAATTAACATTTTCTCCAGTAAGCCAGTCAACAGGTATTAAACTTGAAGGAGAATCTGTTTTATTTTCAAGTTGTATATATTCTCCATTTTTTGTTTTTGCTTTTATTATAGATTTATAATAATATTGAATATTATTTACAGTTGCATCATATGTTTCATTATAAGTTCCAAGTTCAAAATAAACATCTTTATCTTGAAATTCATCAAATCCTACGATTTTATCAAGATGTGTTGCTTCTAAAAACGTACCTCTTCTGGTTACAGGATCTCTCGTTTGTTCATATAAATAAACATGTGAACCGACTTTCTCTCCAGTTACCAAATTTTTTGAATATACTTTTTGAGGACTTAAAAATCTATATTTTATATGATTGTTATAAGGATTCATAGGTGAAAAAAAGTCTGCAAATATAGCCAATATATATAATATTGCAAGTATCCACATTGCTATTAAGCCAAGTTTATGTTTTTTTAATATTCTCCAAACCAATTGTGGCATAGAGAGAAACTCATTCTCAAAAACATCATTATTATTTTCATTAGATGAGTTTTCTTGAGCTTGAGTATTTATTTTTTTCTGTTCTTCAGCCATTTTTCATATCCCTCCATTATGATAATCTAAGTCTAACTCTTGGGTCAACCGCTGCGAGTAATATATCGGCAATCAAATTACCAAATACCAACAATAATGCACTCAACATAAGATTGGCCATAACAAGGAATATATCCTGCTGTGTTAAAGCTTCAATTATAAGACTTCCCATTCCAGGCCAAGAGAAAACTCTTTCTGTAAGAACCGCTCCACCCAAAAGTCCTGATATAGAAAATCCCAATGAAGTTACAACAGGGTTTATGGCATTTCTCATAGCATGTTTATAGATTACAACTCTATTTGGCATACCTTTTGCCCTTGCAAATTCAACATAATCTTTATTTAATTCGTCAAGTAATTGTCCTCTCATAATTCTCATAGTTCCTGCCAAGCCTGATGTTCCAAGAGTAACCATAGGTCCTATAACATGCCAAAAATAGTCTCCCATCTGTTGAAACCAATTTAAACTATCAAAATTATTCGATATTATTCCACCTATAGGAAATATTCCAGTGGATGCCGACATAAAAAGCCATAAAAGAGCAAAAAAGAAATTAGGTATTGATATTCCTATAAAACCAAAAACTGATAAAGCCTGATCTGTAAATGTATATTGTTTTAAAGCACTTACTATACCCAGCGGGATACCTATCCCCCAGGTAAAAATGAATGTGGTAATACTCAGTAATAGAGTAGCTTCCAATCTTCTAAAGAGAATATTCCAAACAGGTACTTTATAAGTAAATGAGTAACCCCAGTCTCCTTGTACAATGTTTTTTAACCATATAAAGTATTGAACAACTGGTTCTTTATCAAGACCAAACTGTTTTTCAAGATTATCTATCTGTTCCTTTGAAATACTTGGACTTAATCTATAAGTATCCAAGAAATCTCCAGGAGCAAGAGAAATAACAAGAAAGGCTACTATTGATACTCCCAATAGTACAGGTAAAGACAGTATGAGTCTTCTGAGTATGTACTTTAACAACTCTTTCTACCTCCCTCTATAAAATACGCTTAAGTGAATATTTCATGATAATTCATAGAAATTAAAAAAAACAAAAAAATATAAAAGATAATAAATAATGAAAGAA
>NZ_JASUSU010000034.1:0-31773 GCF_030445905.1 Oceanotoga sp.
TCCTTTTTTCCAATCAAATTTATTTACTGCTTTTATCAGTCCTATATTTCCTTCTTGAATTAAATCTAAAAAACTCAATCCTCTTCCCGTATATCTTTTCGCTATACTTATTACAAGTCTTAAATTTGCTTTTATCAATTCATCTCTTGCTCTTTTGTCTTGTTTTTGTGCTCTTCTTGCCAATTGTCTTTCCCTTGCTGGTGTTAATAAATTAACTTTAGATATTTCTTTTAAATATATTTTTATAGGGTCCCCAAGAGATATATTATCATACATTTTCATTTCTACATCTTCAAGTATTTCTATAACCTCTTCATCTTCTATATCTTCATCATCATCTTCTTGTTCTTCTTCATTTTCTTCTAAAATTGTAATTCCTTCTTCTTCAAGCGATGCATAAATCTTTTCTATAAAATTGCTGTCTATTTCATCAGATGCTTCTGCGGGTAAAGCTTCATCAATGTCAGAGTAAGTTAAAACATTTTCTTTTTTCTTGGCACTTCTAATCAATAACTTTATGATACTATCTACATTTTTTATTTTTTTCTTTTTATTCTTTAATTTTATTACAGCCTCATCACCATCCTCTTTTAGTTCTTCAAATTCGATTTCCTGAAGTTTAGATAGTATTTCTTTTGTTTCATCTTTTTTTGCCAAGTTATGTTCCCCCTTTCGGGATTATTTACCCATATGTTTAGACCTCTATCTTTTATAAAAGTTCAAAAATAATTATAACTTTGTTAAAAAGCAATATATTGACAGCTTTATTTTTTTATGCTATAATAATCTACGTATTCACTGGGAGATCGTCTAATGGCAGGACATCGGACTCTGACTCCGAGAGTGGAGGTTCGAATCCTCCTCTCCCAGCCATAACCCACCGTTAGGTGGGTTTTTTTGTTATATTATTTTTTTGAAATCATTTTATTTTGAAATATATATAAAAGAATCTTAATAATTGTTTTATAAATTTTTACTTTCTTAATATAATTAGGTACATCTAACTTTATATCATATGGTAAAATATTATTAGTGATAGATTTTAAAAGGAGATATTAATTATGATATTGCCATTAACATATCTTTCAATAGGTTTTTCAGGAAATATTTCGAGATTAGATTTTCCTTCAGATCAAAAAGAAAGGTTTCAGGCTATGGGCCTTATACCAGGAAAAACTATTACCTTAGCACATATATCACCATTTAATGATCCAATGGTTTATAAAATAGATGATAACAAACTTATGTTGAGAAGATCTGAAGCTGAAAGAATATATATAGATGTATCAGAAATAATATTAAATCTTTCTGATTGTACTACTGGTAATTATACTATATTATCGGTTAATTCTGGTAAATTATTAGAAAACTTTTTATCTTCTAATGGACTTTATAAAGGTTCTAAAATAGAAGTTATAAAAAATATTAATGGAAAAATAATTTTGAAAAATAATTCGTCTAAAATAACTATAAATAAAGGAAAAGCAAAAAAAATATTATGTAAGAAACTTTAAAAATTTGGAGGCTTTTTTATGATTAATTTTTCTGAAATTATTAATTTTGCCAAAAAAAATAAATCTTCTACTGTTGAAGATATAAAAAAACATTTTAATTTGAGCACTAGTGATATGAATATTATAATACCTTTTTTAATATCGAGAGGTTTAAGGTTTGAAGTTGTTAATAAGATAAATACAGATTGTTCTGGTTGTCCTGTATCAGGTTTTTGTAAAAAAAATCCTGTTCTTGGCGGTGACGGTTGTGATCAATGAAATTGCAATAATAGGTAATCCTAATGTTGGAAAAACTTCTTTATTCAATATTTTGACTGGAACAAAACAATATGTTGCAAATTGGCCTGGTGTAACTGTTGAAAAAAAAGTTGGAAGTTTTAAATATAATGATAAAAATTTTAGATTAGTTGATTTACCAGGTATATATACTTTATCTGCTCAAAGCGAAGATGAAAGAGTTGCAAGAGATTATTTTTTGAATGAAATTCCAAACTTTGTGATAGTAGTTGCAGATGCTTTGAATCTTGAGAGGTCTATGTATCTTCTAATACAAATAATGGAGATGGAAATACCAGTTATTTTAGCAATAAATTCTATCGATGAAGCTGAAGAAAAAGGAAAAATTATAAACCCAGAAATAATTTCTAAAACCTTAAACATACCTGTTATTTTAACCTCTGCAAAAAATCAAATTGGTATAGACAAACTCTTGAATGAAATAATAAAATTATCAAACAATACAAAAAACTTAAAATATTTTATAAAATATCCTGAAGAAATAAATGATTTTTTAGATTCTTTTATATCTGAATCTAAAAAATTTGATTCTTTAAAAAATTATAATAATAAATGGCTTGGAATAAATTTTTTAGAATTTGAAGAAAAGAACTTTGATTATCCTGAAAATCTTGTAAAAAAATTAAAATCTACTCATGATATGAAAGATTTAAAAGAATTATTTTTTAATTGGAAGTTTGGATTTATAAGAAATATTGTTGATTCTTCTGTAATTTCCAAAGGAAGAGATTGGTCTTTAAGAGATGTGTTAGATCATGTTTTAACTCATAAAGTATTAGGACTTTTGATATATATAATTGCTTTATTTATGGTCTTTTCATTAACTTTTAATATAGCAAGTCCACTCTCAGATCTTTTAGATATTGGCTTTTCAAGTCTAGGAAACTGGATTTCAAACTTTATTAAAATACCTTGGTTGAATTCATTAATAGTAGATGGAATAATTGCTGGAGTTGGTGGTGTTCTTGTTTTCATACCGCAAATATTTGTTCTATTCTTTTTTATGGGTTTTTTAGAGGAATCTGGTTATTTACCAAGGGCAGCTTTTCTTGTAGATAAAATAGTCAGAAAATTTGGTCTTTCTGGAAGATCTTTTATGTCCATAATACTTGGTTTTGGTTGTAATGTACCAGCTATAATGTCTACAAAAACTGTTTCAAATAAAAAAGAAAGAATGGCTTTAATATTGAGTATACCATTTGCATCATGTTCTGCAAGATTACCTGTTTATATTCTTTTAATAAGTGCTTTTTTTAGTAAAAATTCAGCCACAATAATGTTGATAATATATTTATCTTCGATTTTATTAGTTTTATTATCGGCAAAACTTATACAAAAATTTATAACTCAAACGGAAAATATTCCATTCACAATTGAATTACCAAGATTTAGAATGCCAACTATTAAGAATTTATTATTTTATACTTGGAATAAAGGAAAACATTTTCTTGAGAAAGCTGGTGGAATAATATTAATTGCAACTATTTTAATATGGTTTTTATCTTATTTTCCAGCTTCAAATAATATCAATTCATCTTATGCAGCTCAAATAGGTAAATTTTTTGAACCTATAACATCTCATTTAGGATGGGATTGGCGAGTAAATACAGGATTAGTTTTTGGAGTTGCAGCTAAAGAAATCGTAGTTTCAAGTTATTCAACTTTATTTAATGCCTCTGGAGACTCTCTAATAATGAACTTAAGAAATTCTTTATCTCCTGCTTCAGCTATGGCTTTAATATTTTTTATACTTGGCTATGTACCATGTTTTGCAACATTGGGTATAATAAAAAGTGAAACAGGTAGTTGGAAATGGACTTTTTTCACATTTTTTTATACCACTTTAATAGCATATCTTCTAGCCAATATCGTTTATTATATTGGAGGTATGTTCTTATGAAAAATATATTTATAATATTATTATCTGTTATATCTTTTTCATTAACCGTTATATTTTTTTCTTATGATTTATTTTATTCTTTGACTCTTTTTATAATAGGATTAACATCTTTTTATGGACTTTTTAATAATAACCATATTTGGTATCATAAATCTGCTCATATAATAGTTGCATCTCTTATGGGAATTATTTTGTTTGTTTTTGATTTATTAAAATATTTTTCTAATTGGTTAGCATATGCTTTAGATCCAAACAATTTTCCAACCTATAATATAAGTATTTTTATTTTTGGAGTTATTTGCATATTATTATTTAGATATGAATTTAATTACTTAAAAAAGAAAAAATAAATTTTATAAAAAAGATACAATTAAAACTTGAATATATATTTTTTTTGTGATATAATAATCTTCGGATATACGCCTGTAGCTCAATTGGCAGAGCGACGGTCTCCAAAATCGTAGGTTGGGGGTTCGATTCCCTCCGGGCGTGCCAAAAAAAACCAGCTTTTAAGCTGGTTTTATTTTTATTTATTCATAGCATTTAACATCCATGCTGTTTTTTCATAATATGCTAAACTACCTGTTAATATATCTGCAGTAACTTCATCATTGTTTTCAGATGCTTTTTCTATAATATTTCTTATTTTATTTATAATGTATTCAAAATCTGAAATTATTACATCTATTACTTCTTTACCATTATAACCCTTACTCTCTATTTCTTTTATATTTGAGATCTCTAAATATTCACTATATTTAACCTTTGGTCTTTGTCCAAGTGTTAATATTCTTTCAGCAATTTCATCTATTTCTTCATTGACTTTATCATATATTTTTTCAACATTTTCATGTACAGTAAAAAATTCCTTTCCCTCTACATTCCAATGTAAATTATGAAGTTTACCATAAAAAACATTTAAATCCGCAAGATAATTATTCAATTCCTCTACTATTTCTTTAACATTTTTGATTCCCAAAAGCATTTAAATTCCTCCTTTATATTTCATATATATTTTTATATATCTTTTTCAAATTCATTTATATAATAACATACTTTTATTACTTTTTGAATTCATTTTTGTCTTTTTATTTACAAAAAAATTAAAAATACAAAAAAGGGTACTTCAAAAAACTTTATTTTAATCAATCAAAGTTATAAGTGCTTATAAGTAATATATATTAATTATTTTTAGTTTTCTTCATTTATCTTAATGAATTGTTATTTTAATTATTTTAAAATATAATGTAAAATATAAATGTTTATATGAAATTTTTTTCACGAAAATTTTTTCTCAGGGGAGGGAAAAATTATGGCTAAAATGGTTAGAAAAAATTATTTGATGGCACCTGGACCTACTCCAGTACCTGTAGATATTCTTTTAGAAGGAGCAAAAGATACTATACATCACAGAACACCTCAGTATCTTGAAATTCAAAAAAGAGCTCTCGATGGTTGTAAATATTTATTCCAAACAGAAAATCCAGTGTTCATACTTTCTTCATCAGGTTCAGGGGCTATGGAAACAGCTGTTGCAAACCTTATAAATCCTGGTGATAAAGCTATTTCTGTTAATTCTGGAAAATTTGGTGAAAGATGGGGAGATATTTGTAGAGCTTTTAAAGCGGATTTAAACGAAATAGTTTTAGAATGGGGTGATTTTGTAACTCCTGAAAAAATCAGAGAAGAATTAGAAAAAAATCCAGATACTAAAGCTGTTTTTACTACATTGAGTGAAACTTCTACAGGAACTGTACACCCAATAGAAGAAATAGCTAAAGTGGTAAAGGAATTTGATGCTGTTTTAGTTGTTGACTCAATTTCTGGATTACTAGCTCAACCTTTAAAAATGGATGAATGGGGAATAGATGTAGTTGTAACTGGAGTTCAAAAAGGATTTATGATGCCTCCTGGTATTGGATTGATATCTTTTAGTCCTAAAGCTCTTGAAATTGCAAAAAATTGTACAAATAATAGATATTACTTCGATATCAATTATTATTCAAAAAAATTCCCAGATTCTCCTTGGACACCACCTATAAACCTTGTCTATCAATTGGCAAAATCAGTTGAGATG
This sequence comes from Oceanotoga sp., assembly GCF_030445905.1. Taxonomy (NCBI): domain Bacteria; kingdom Thermotogati; phylum Thermotogota; class Thermotogae; order Petrotogales; family Petrotogaceae; genus Oceanotoga; species Oceanotoga sp. The sequence goes on from NZ_JASUSU010000034.1 coordinate 5,789, forward strand.
TTAAAAGAAGAAACAATAGAAGGATTATGGGAAAGACATGAATTGATGGCAATTGCGACAAGAGCAGCTATGAAAGCTATGAATTTAGAGATTTTCGCAAAAAATCCTGGAAATGTTCTAACTTCAATAAAAGTTCCAGAAAATGTAGATGGTAAAAAAATAGTTAGTTTTCTAAGAGATTCATGGGGAGTTACGTTTGCTGGTGGTCAAGACACTTTAAAAGGAAAAATAATTAGAGTTGCTCATCTTGGTTATATGTCACAATTTGATGTAATTGTAGGTATATCAGCTCTTGAAATGGCTTTAACTAAATTTGGATATGATGTTGAATTGGGTTCAGGTGTAAAAGCTGCTGAAAAAGTATTCTTAGAGGCAGGTGTTTAATATGAGAATTCATTTAAATGATGGTATGGCTGAATCTGCTATAAAAAAATTTAATGATGAGTTACCTGAATTTACTATAACAAATAATCATTTAGAACCAGAAGAATTAAAAAATGAAGTAAAGAATATAGACATTCTTGTAGTTAGATCGGCTACTAAAGTTACAAGAGAAATAATAGAAGCTGGAAAAGATTCTTTAAAAATAATAGGTAGAGCTGGTATGGGTTTAGATAATATAGATCAGGTAGCTGCTAAAGAATTTGGAATTGAAGTTCTAAATACTCCAGGTCAAAATTCTTTGTCTGTAGCTGAATTAGTAGTTGGTATGATATTATCAATATATAGAAAATTAAACAGAGGTACAAATGGCATAAGAGAAGGTCTATGGGAAAAGAAGCTCTTAAAAGGCTTAGAACTTTCCAACAAAAATTTTGGAATAATTGGTTTTGGAAATATTGGGAAACATCTTTCAAAACTTGTATCTGGTTTTAATGATAAAGTTTTTGTTTACGATATTTATGAAATATCTGAAGAAGATAAAGATAATTATAATATTGAACAAGTAGATTTAGATTATATATTAAAAAATTGCGATATAATTTCATTACATATCCCTCATAATGAAAAAACTCATCATTTGATTTCTGATAAGGAATTAAATATGATGAAAAAAAGTGCCTTATTGATAAATTGTGCAAGAGGTGGAGTATTGGATGAAGAAGCTTTATTAAAAGCACTTGAAGATGAAAAAATTTTAGGTGCTGGATTGGACGTTTTTGAAAAAGAACCTGCCAAAGGAGAAATTTATACAAAACTTTTATCTTTTGACAATGTCGTAGCTACTCCTCATATTGGCGCTACAACGAAAGAAGCTCAATATAGAGTTGGAATAAATATGGTTGAAAGAATTGTTAATGCGACAAAAAAAATCCATTTTGAAAAATAAAAAATTGTGGTATAATAACTCTGGAATAGTTCCATATTTTAGGCAGGAGGTGCGTTTTAATGAAAGTATTTGTAGACAGAGATGCTTGCATCGGTTGTGGAGTTTGTGAAAACTTATGTCCAGACGTTTTCTCAATAACAGACGAAGGTAAAGCAGAAGCAATTGCTCCTGAAACAGATGCACCATGTACACAGGATGCTGCTGATTCTTGCCCTGTACAAGCAATTCAAGTAGAAGAATAATTATCTTTTATAAAAAAGTCGGGATTTATTCCCGACTTTTTTGCTATTTTTTTTAATTTTAAATTTTGAATTACTTTTTTATTAATGTATAATATTATTAAATATAGTTGATTTGAAAAAATCGGAGGGGTTTTTATGGAAGAAAGTTCTAAAGTATTTGTGGTTACCTCTGGTAAAGGTGGAGTTGGAAAAACCACAATTACAGCTAATATTGGGTCTTCACTTGCAAGCAAAGGTTATAATGTTTGCTTAATTGATGCCGATATAGGATTAAAAAATTTAGATCTTGTTTTAGGTCTTGAAAATAGAATTGTTTATACTATAATGGATGTCGTCAATGGTAATAAAAATGTATTAGATGTTCTTGTAAAACATAAGTATATGAAAAATTTGAGTTTATTAGCTTCTTCTCAAACAGCAAATAAAAATATGGTTACTCCCGCTGATATGAAAGAAATAATTGCTATTCTTTCAAAGCATTTTCATTATATAATAATAGACTCTCCAGCCGGTATAGAACAAGGTTTTTCAAATGCTATAATAGGAGCTCAACATGCTATAGTTGTAACAACACCAGATTTAACAGCTATCAGTGATGCAGATAGGGTTATTGGTCTTCTTGAAAATCATGGTTATACAGAAAAAAATATGTCCCTCATAGTAAATAGATTAAAACCCAAAATGGTTAAAAGAAATGATATGGTTTCAGCTGATGATATAAAAGAAGCACTTGCAATTGATATCTTAGGAATAATTCCTGATAGTGAAGATATAATAATATCTACAAATGAAGGAAAACCACTTTCTTTAGATGAAAATAGTAAGATGGCTTATGTTTTTGATAATATCACTGAAAGAATTTCCGGAAATTTTATTCCTGTAAATGAAGATATTAAAAAATTTTCTCAAAATTCGGAAGGCTTTTTTGGATTTTTCAACAAATTATGGAAAAGAGGTTGATTATTATGTGGCCTTTCTCAAAAAAACAAAAAAGTGGTAAAGTTGCTACTGATAGAATGAAAAAATTTGTTAGAAGTGGCAATCAAAATCCTCAGACTACAAGAGTTCATATAAAGAACGCATCTGAAGATGAAATTAATTCAGTTGTTAATTATATTAAAGATTTTGCATATAGAAATTTTTCTGTTGAAAAACAAAATGTAAAAGTTCATGTATCAAAAGAAGATAATGGATTTACAATAGTAGCAAGTATAGTTTATAAATGATAAGAATTTGATAAAATTCTAAAATTTTATTTTAAACATTATAAAGGCTACTTTCCGCTGAATTCAATATCCTTAGACATTATAATTTGTTTATAAAAGGTATCAAATCAGAAAATTAACAAACTCTCAATTTTCTTGAAAAGCAAAAGTATTGACAAAAGGTTTTTTATATGATATTATATACTTCGGAAATAGATGAAGCGGAGCGTAGCGCAGCCGGTAGCGCGCCGGTCTTGGGAACCGGAGGTCGCTGGTTCGATCCCAGTCGCTCCGACCATATATGCGGTAGTAGCTCAATTGGTAGAGTATCGGCCTTCCAAGCCGAGGGTTGCGAGTTCGACTCTCGTCTACCGCTCCAGCGCCCATAGCTCAACAGGATAGAGCACTGGATTTCTAATCCAGGGGTTGGGAGTTCGAGCCTCTCTGGGCGCGCCACTTCTTTATTTAAAGTTTTAGTGGCGCTTTTTTAATATTAATAATTGATGGTGGCTATAGTTCAGTTGGTAGAACGCAGGACTGTGACTCCTGATGTCGTGGGTTCGAGCCCCACTAGCCACCCCATAAAAATAGAAGACTTATCAGTCTTCTATTTTTTTATCTATTATTTTATATATATCAGCTAAACTAATACTTTTATTTTTGTATTTAATACATATTCCATCATAAAATATATTTTCATTTATAAGATCTTTATTTCTTTTTTTAAATCCAATAAATTGTGATTTCATAGATTTTGGTATTTTTAAATCATCCTTTAAATAAGTCAGTATATACCTATTTATATTTGTTCTAACAAGGTCTCCAAAACTTTTATGATAAGGTCCAGAGTAAACATTATTTATCTCTTTTCCATACAAACACAAGCCGAGTCTTATGACTTTTATATTTTCTTTCTCAATTTTAATAGTCATCTTCGAAGTTTTCTTTATAGCTTCTTCTAAACTTTCAGGATTATATTTATTATTTTTTTCATACTCTTCAAGTATACTCCCTTTTAAAACTACTGTTGGATGAATTCTTGCAAATTTTGCATTTGTTTTAGATAATATCTCAGCAGATTTTATTTCTTTTTCAAAAGTACTTTTTGGTAAGCCAGTCATTAAATGAAGCCCATACGAATAATTATTTTTATCTAATATATCAATAGCATTGAATATATCTTTTACATTATGGGATCTATTAGAATGTTTTAAAACATCGTCAAAAAATGATTGTACCCCTATTTCTATAACAGAAATTTTATAATCATTTAAAATTTTTATTTTTTCATAATTAATTTCTTCGGGGGATGTTGAAAATCTTATACCTTTTATTTCATTTTTCTTTATTTTTTCATCAGCCCAATCCAAATAATATTTCATTTCTTTTTCTTTCAATGCAGTAAAAGTAGAACCATAAAAAGCTATATAAATATTATTTTTTTCTGGAAAATATTGTTTATACTTATTATATTCTTCTTCTAATTTATGTCTTTCCGGAAATTCTTTAAGTCCAGTTGCAGCATATTCATTACAGAAAACACATTGTCTTTTACATCCTCCATGAGGTATAAATATTGGAATTATATATTCTTTTTTCATTTTTCACTCCTAAAACAAAGAAGATGAATCAAATTTCTTCATCTTCTTTTATTTTTTTTATAATATCTATATTTTCATCACTTTTATAAACATATACTTCAGTTCCCAAAGAAATTATAAAGTCTAATTCTTCAACATCAAAATTAAACATTCTTATACAACCATGAGAAATTCTTTTTCCTATTTCCCAAGGCTTTGTAGTTCCATGAATGCCATATTTTGGAACAGATAATTGAAGCCATCTACTTCCTATTCCATTTATAACTGATCCAGATTGTATTATTTCATCATTCCAATATAAAGGTGGTTCTTTTTCTTTATAAAAAATTTTATAATATCCTGGTGGAGTAGAATCCGATCTACCAACTGCAACTATATATGATTTTAATAATTCTTCTCTATAATAAAGATGTAGCATATTTTTTGATAAATCTATTTCTATGCGTAATGGACTTTCATAATAGTCTATATTACCTATTTTTAATATCTGCCCTATATATATTTTTGAAGGTTCTGTTATTCCATTTATACTCACTATATCACCAGGTGTAACTTCATATTTTTCAGCTATTTTATATATATTATCTCCGCTTTGAACAACATGATAATTGAATATATTTATCTTTTGTTTTGGTTTTAAATTATTTTCTGTTATTATAATATCTTTTATTTTTAATATTTTTACTTTTTTTGTGAAATAATAATTATTCTTGGTTTTAAATTCAAAATAAAAATTATGTATTCCATCTTCTATAAAATTTATATGATTTAAAAATATTTTTTCATCTTTAGTATAAAAATTCTCACCTGTTATTTGATTTAAATTTATTCTATCACTTTTATTTATTCCTAAATAATAATTACTTCCATTTTCACTTTTAGATGTAGTTATATCTATATCAGCAAATAAGGAATAGTCTCTTTTATTAAGCAAATCGGGGAAATATGCATATCTTTTATTTTCTGCTATATCATGAGCATAGATATAGAAACTTAAATCAACTGCAGGATATTTTGAAAAATTTAAATATATCTCATAATTTCCAGAATTTTTTTTATTAACTTCTATCAATCTTCTAATCCCACCATATTCTATATATACTTTTGGTATATCAATGTGAACAAAATTAGCATTCAAAGACAATGTAACGATTCTCTCTTTTTCATCATAATTTTTTATATACAATGAAAAATTATTTGCTAATAAAAAATTAAAACTTAATAGTAGAGAAATTATGAGAATTATTTTTTTCATATTTCACCTCTATTTTATATTTAAAGCTCTTTCTAATCTTTTTATAACTTCTTCTTTTCCCAAAATAGCTATTGTTTCATATAAACCTGGAGTTACAAGTTTTCCAAGTAATGCTCCTCTAATAGATTGGAATGTATTTTTCTTCCCTGTTATTTTTTCTTCTGCAATTTTTTGAAGTGTTTTACCTGCACCATCAACAGAAAAGTCTTCGGCTTTTTTTATAATTTCTATGGATTTCTGCATGAGTGATTTAAACCATTCTTTTTCCACAAATTTTTTTATATATATTTCTTCATATTCAAAATTATCTCTAAAATAATTTTCAATAAATTCGAACAATTGTTTTAATGTACTAACTTTACTTTTAGATATAGAAATAGTCTTTATTACAAGCTTTTCATCAGCCTTTATTTCTATATCATTGTAATTACACCAATTCATAAAAAATTGATATAGTTTTTCATCTTCCTCATTTCTTAGATGTTCTTCATCGATCCATAACAATTTTTTGTAATCAAAAACAGCAGATCTTGGAGAAACATCATTTATATTAAAATCTTCAATTTTTTCTTTAAAATTATATATCTGATTTTCAGCATTCCAACCAAGAACACTTAAATAATTCATCAACGCATGCGGCAAATATCCTTCTTTTCTAAAATATGTGACTGCTGTACCACCATGCCTTTTTGATAATGGTGTTTTATCTTCACCAAGTATTAAAGACAAATGTCCAAATTCAGGGGATTTGACTCCAAGAGCATTGTATAACATTATTTGTTTTGGAGTATTAGATATATGATCTTCTCCTCTTATAACATGAGTTATTTTCATCAAATAATCATCTATAACTACCGTAAACTGATATACAGGAACTCCATTAGATCTCAATATAACAAAGTCATCAAAAATATTAGAATCAAATTCTAATTCACCTTTTATCATATCTGTAAATTTTATTTTTTGATTTTTTGGAACTTTAAAATTAACTGTTATACTTTTATCTTTGTATTTTTCTGGATATTCATAACTTTTATATATTATATTTTCTTGATTTTCATCATAAACGGCATAATAAGCTTTCTTTTCTTCTAAAAGTTTTAAAATATATTTTTTATATATTTCATATCTTTCTGTTTGTCTATATGGACCATATTCTCCAACTTTGTCAGGGCCTTCATCATAATCAAGACCTGCCCATTTCATTTCTTCCAATATCATATCTTCATACTCTTTTTTAGATCTTTCTGTATCGGTATCCTCTATTCTCAATATGAATTTCCCATTATTTTTCTTAGCAAAATACCAATTGAAAAGAGCTGTTCTCAACCCACCAACATGCAAATATCCTGTTGGGCTGGGAGCAAATCGTACTCTTATCATAAGTTGACATCTCCTCTTAAATTATTTATATGTTGAGATAATTCTTCTATATTATAAGCTTGATATAATTCTACCATCTTTCTATTATCTAAATATTTATCCTCTATTAACGTCTTAGTCACCGTATCAGTCCATCCACCTGTTCCTCTCATTAATATGATAGGTTTTTTATATGCATAAGCTCCGAGTATTTCTAAAGCTGTTCCAACTTGTCCACCAACACTTATAACAATATCAACAGATTTTAATAAAACAAAAGATCTCATAGAAAAATCGAGACCTGTTTTTATGGTTGTATTTAAATATTTATTTCCTTCTTCATCCCACGGAAGAATTCCTACAACATTAGCATTATTTTTATAAGCTGATTCACAAACAAAATCCATTATTCCATCTCTTCCACCAGTTAATAAAGTGTCTCCATTTTCAGCAATAAGTTTTCCAATTTCAAAACATATGTTCTTTAAAGATTTTACTGGTTCTAAATTTTTATCCCCAGAATATCCTATAACTCCTATATTCATTAAATCACCTCAATATCCAAGATAATTATCTTTTACTTCCTTTAACTCTAAAACTTCTTGTGGTATTCCATGTGCAATTATATTACCCTTATGTACAACATATAAATCATCTACAACTTGAGCAATTTCATCAACATTATGATCTGTTACTATTACAGATATTCCATCTTTTGATAATTTTTTTATTATAGTTTGAATATCTTTAACAGTAATTGGATCTATTCCAACAAATGGTTCATCAAGCATTATAACTTTTGGATTTATTAACAGAGTTCTTGCAAATTCCAATCTTCTTTTTTCTCCACCAGATAATGAATCAGCATATTGAGTTAATAAATCTTGTATTCCAAAATCTTCTGATATTTTTTTTATTTTTTCATCTTTATTTTCTATTTTTAAAAGATCTGCAATCATGTATAAATTATCTTTAACAGTAGAATTTTTAAAAACAGAAGGCTCCTGAGGTAAATAAGCCATTCCCTTAAGAGCTCTTCTGTGTATTGGTAAATGAGTAAGTTTTTCACCATCAAGGTATACATCACCTTTATTTGGTATAACTAATCCTAATATACTTTTAAAAAGAGTGCTTTTACCTGCACCATTAGGTCCAAGTATCCCTGTTATTTTTCCTCTTTCAGCATAAAAATTAACATTTTTAAGCACTTCTTTTCTTCCATATTTTTTGTATATTCCTATACATTCCACTAAATTATTCATTATTTATTATTTACATATTCTATAACTTTTTCAGTTATATCGATTTTTTCACTTGCATATATTACACCCTGATCATATAATACTATATCAAAACCATTTTCTTTGCCATATTGAGCTGCAATATCTCTTATTTCTTGTAATAATTTATTTGTTTTATTTCCATATTCTTCTTGAATAGTTGACTGATATTGATTTACTTTTATTTGTAAATCTTGAGCTCTTCTTTGAAGTTCTTGTTGAGAAGGATTTGTTGCTTGAAAATTTTTAAATTCTTCTTCCATTTTACTTATTTTATTTTGATAAAAATCAAAATCATTTTTATAATCTTCTTGTAAACTTTTCCATTTAGTTGTATTTTCGGTTAAAACCTGAAAATCCACATAACCAATTTTTAAACTTTCTAAATTTGCAGCAAAACTAAGAGAAAATAAAGCCATCAACAATGAAAATAAAACTACCACTTTTTTATTCACAAAAACACCTCCAAAAATTTTTAATCATACAAATTATTATACTTTAAATATGATTTTTTTTCAATTTTATAATTTTAATCTTAATTAATACTTAATCAAGACATTTTTTAAAATAAAAAACTTATAATAATTTAAACTTTTTTATTAATAATCATATAATATTTTATTTTACTAATATTTGTTTTTTTGATAAATTCATTTAACAATCAATTGATATAATTATTTTGTATATGTAAGTAACCCCCTATTCAAAATGAATAGATCCCCCACCCTTATAACGGAGCTTTATTAGCTCCGTTTTTTTGTATTTAATTTTAATTTTTTTATGATAAAATTGTTTTAAATAAAGCTTAATGTGAGGGGGGGTATTATGAAATTAGATGAAAATATAATAAACATTTTAAAAACAGATGAACCAAGTATACAAGAATTAAGAAAAACAGCTAAAAACTTAAACATAAGACTAAGAAGATCCATGAAAAAAAGAGATATATTGAAAGAAATAAAGAAAAAATTACTTGAATTAGATACTCAAGGATTGTTAGAAAATAAAAGTTCTAATAATAAAAAAACAGAAAGGAAGAATACCAAAAAAATGTATTTAGAGCCAAAAGAGCTTAAAAAAACTTATAAAAAAAACAAACTTGAAATTTTACCTGTAAACTATGAATGGATTTATATATTTTGGGACTTTGATGAAAAAACAAAAAAACTTTTAAATAATGATAAAATAAAAAATAATGTTATTTTACGTTTTTGTGATGAAAACGATTTTAGAATCTTTGAAACACATATAAATATATCTAATATGAATAATTATTATTTTAATTTAAATGATAGTAATAAAAATTATTATGCTCGTATTGGATATTTAAAAGATGATGGGATTTTTAAAGAAATTATGAAATCTAAAAATATTTTTATTCCTTCTAAAAACCCTAGTATAAAAGGAAATGAAGAATGGTTCAATATAAAAAAACAGAAAATAATATCTAAACCTGTTAAATTAAATACCTATATAAAACCAATTGAAGAAATAAAAGGTAATTCTTTTGGTAATTATAGTTTAAGTTCTTAAAAAGGGGGGATTAATATGAGAAAGGGCAAATTTCTTTTCATCCTTCATTCTCATTTGCCATATGTTAGACATCCTAATTATGACTTTTTTATGGAAGAAAATTGGTTATTTGAAGCAATTACAGAAACATATTTACCTCTCTTAGATGTATTTAATAGACTTGAAAAAGATAATATTCCTTTTAATTTAACTATAAGTTTTACACCTACTCTGATGGAAATGTTAACTACAGAAGATTTGCAAGTTAAATATGAAAAACATTTGAGAGCTATGATAACTTTATCTGAATTAGAAATTGAAAAAACTAAGGAAGAAGATCCAAGAAAATATAAAATGGCAAAATTCTATAATTCTTATTTAGAAAGGATTTTATTCTTATTCTCCGACCAATACAGTCATAATATCTTAAAAGGCTTCAAGGAATTTCAAGATAAAGGTTACATTGAAGTGGTAACATGTAATGGAACACATGGATTTCTTCCTTTCATGATGAATCATCCTGCTGCCATTAGAGCTCAACTAATAACTGCTAAAAATACTTATTACAAAAATTTTAATAAAAACCCTGAAGGTATATGGCTTGCTGAATGCGGATATACACCAGATCTCGATAAATATTTAAATGAATTTAATTTTAATTATTTTTTTGTAGATTCTCACGCTTTTTGGTATGGAAGTTCTCCTGCTAAATATAGTGTTTATAGACCTATAATAACAAAAAATAAAGTTTTTGCTTTTTCAAGAGATCCTGAATCTTCAGAACAAGTTTGGAGTTCTGATATAGGTTATCCTGGTGATTCAAGATATAGAGAATTTTACAGAGATATTGGTTTTGATAGAAGTTTAGAATACATAAAACCATTTATTGATCCGAGTGGAATGAGGATCAACACTGGAATAAAATATCATAAAATAACTGATAAAAAATTACCTCTAGAACTAAAAGAACTTTATGATATTGATGAAGCTTTTATAGCTGTTTCAGAACATGCAAAAGATTTTATATCAAAAAAAAGATCTCAAATTAAAAGATTAATCTCTATGATGCCCGACTTAGAACCTATAATAGTTGCTCCTTTTGATACTGAATTATTTGGTCATTGGTGGTTTGAAGGACCTTATTTTATTGAAAATTTTTTCAGAGAACTTCAAAAAAATGATGAAATAGAATCTTCAACACCTTCTAAAATAATAGAAAGTCTCGAAGAAGTACAGATGTTAACTCCAGGTGCTTCTACTTGGGGAGCAAAAGGATTCAATGATGTATGGTTGAACAAATCTAACGATTGGGTTTATAAACATTTATCTGAAATGTCTGATATTATGGTCAAAACATCAAAATATGATGATAAAGATCCTACTTTGATAAGGATTTTAAATCAAATGGCTAAAGAATTATTGCTTGCTCAAGCTTCTGACTGGGCATTTATAATGACAACTGGAACAACTGTAGAATATGCAGTTAAAAGAACAAAAGAACATATAAATAGATTTTTTGAACTTTTTTATATGTTTGATAATAAAATCGATGAAAAAAGATTAAAAGAAATAGAATGGCTTGATAAAATATTTGATGATTTGGATTATAAAATATTTAGAAATAATTGTTAAGATTATTATTTTTTTCACATATACTTACATCTCTTTGAAAGGAGGGCATTATTGTGCCAGAAAAGTATTTCGAAGTTAGATGGCATGGTAGAGCTGGTCAGGGTGCAAAAAGTGCTTCACAATTTTTAGCCGAAGCCGCTCTAGATGCTGGAAAATATTCAACTTCATTCCCTGAATACGGTGCCGAAAGATCAGGAGCTCCTATGAAAGCTTTTAACAGGATCTCAGAAGTACCCGTAAGAGTAAGAAGCAACGTAGAATTCCCAGATATCGTTGTTGTTATTGATGATACACTTCTTGGAAACCCAGATATTACTTCAGGTTTAGCAGAAGAGAATTATTTGGTGGTTAACACTATAAAATCTCCAGAAGAAGTTAGTAAAATAACAGGTTTTAATGGTAAAATAGCAACTATCGCTGGAACTGATATCGCTTTAGAAGAAATAAAAAGAGGTATCCCAAATACAGTCATGATTGGAACTTTAATAAAATTAACAGATATAGTTCCTATGGATTCTGTAAAACAAAAAGTTACCGCTGCATTTTCACATAAATTCTCTCAAGCTATAGTTGACGCTAATTTGAGAGCACTCGACAGAGGATTTGCGGAGGTGAACATCAATGGCTAATGAAAAGTGGAATGAACTTCCTATAGGTGGTATCGTTGATAAACCAGCTACAGCAAGACAGTATGAAACTGGTAAATGGAGAGTAATGAGACCTATAGTCGATAAAGATAAATGTATAAATTGTATGCAATGTTGGTTATATTGTCCAGATATGGCAATAACAGGACAATTAACAGAAGATGGCAAAAAGACAGAAATGACTGGTATTGATATGACATATTGTAAAGGCTGTGGTACTTGTGCAGCTATTTGTCCTGTAAAGGCAATTGAAATGAAACCAGAATCAGAATTTTTGAAGTAAAGGAGGTATATCTTAATGCCAAATAAATTAGCCGTTACTGGCGCTAAAGCAGTAGCAATAGCTATGAAACAGATAAACCCAGATGTTGTTGCTGCATATCCAATAACACCACAGACTCCAATAGTTCAATATTATGCAGATTTCGTTGCAGATGGTTTAGTAGATACAGTTATGGTGCCTGTTGAATCAGAACATTCAGCAATGAGTGCTGTAGTTGGTTCTGCTGCTGCTGGAGCTAGAACAATGACAGCTACTGCTGCTAATGGTTTAGCTCTTATGACTGAAATAGTTTATATAGCTGCTTCTTATAGATTACCTGTAGTAATGCCTATAGTTAATAGAGCATTATCAGGACCTATTAATATTCACTGTGATCATTCTGATGCTATGTTAGTAAGAGATTCAGGTTGGTTACAATTATTCTGTGAAGATCATCAGGAAGCTTATGATATGACATTAATTGCAACAAAGATATCAGAAAAAGATGATGTTTTACTTCCTACAATGGTTAACCTTGATGGATTCATAACATCACATGGTGTTGATATATTTGAACCTTTAGATGATGGAATAGTTAAAGACTTTGTTGGTAAATGGGAACCAAAGTATCCATTACTAAACATAGAAAAACCAGTAACTTTAGGTTCTTTAGACTTATTTGACTATTATTATGAACATCATATGCAACAAGAAGCTGCTATGAAAAAAGCATATGAATTATTGCCAGAAGTATTTGAAGAATTTGAAAAAATCTCAGGAAGAAAATATGATTTCTTAGATTTATATAAAATGGAAGATGCTGAATATGTTATGGTAGTATTGAATTCTACAGCATCAACAGCTAAATATGTTGTTGATGAATTAAGAGATAAGGGAATAAAAGCAGGATTGTTGAAACCTTGGGTTTTCACACCATTCCCTAAAAAAGAAATAAAAGAAGCTCTTAATGGTAAAAAAGCCGTTGTTGTTTTAGATAGAGCTATGTCTTTCGGTAAAGAAGCTCCTCTTTATTCACTTGTAAAATCAGCTCTTTATGATGCTGAACAAAAGCCAAAGATGGGGTCATATATTTACGGTCTTGGTGGTAGAGATGTTACAACTCATCAGCTTCATGATGCATTTGAAGATGCTATAAATGATAAGCTCGAATTGAATGAACAGAAATACCTCGGACTAAGAGACTAATTTGGAGGTGAATTTTGTGCCATTAAATATTAAACAATTGGTAGATTATGTTGATAAAAATGATTGGCCTTTTACCCAAGGACACAGATTATGTCCTGGTTGTAATGCGCCAATGGTAGCTAAATGGGCTACTTTAACAGCAAAAGCTTTAGGTTATGAACCAGTAGTAGGTGCTGCAACAGGTTGTTTAGAAGTTTCTACAACAATTTATCCTTTTACAGCATGGAATGTGCCTTATATTCATAATGCTTTTGAAAATGTTGCTGCTACAATAACTGGTGCTGAAGCAGCTTATAGATCTTTAGTTAATAGAGGAAAAGTTGATAATAAAAAAGTTAAATTTATTGCTTTTGCAGGTGATGGTGGAACTTATGATATAGGTCTTCAAGCTCTTTCTGGAGCAATTGAAAGAGGTCATGACTTCGTATATGTATTATATGATAATGAAGGCTATATGAACACCGGTAACCAAAGATCAGGTTCTACTCCAACTGGTGCTGACTCAACAACAGAACCTGTTGGTAAAGCAAAAGCTGGAAAACTACAATTCAAAAAATCAATAGTTGATATAATAGCAGGTCATGAAGGAGTTTATGCAGCAACTGCATCAACTTCAGAACCAATGGATTTCATGAAAAAGATGGAAAAGGCTTTAGAATTTGAAGGTCCTGCTTTTATAGCTGTTTTAGCTCCTTGTGTTAGATTCTGGAGAATACCTGAATCTTCAGGTCCAGAGATGACTAAATTGGCTGTTGAAACAAAATATTGGCCACTTTGGGAATATTTCATGGGAGAATATAAAGTAACTAAAAAACCAAGAAACTTCAAACCAGTATCAGATTATGTTACTAAGCTTGGAAGATTCAACAAACTTCTAAAGAGAGATGACTCTGCTGAAGTTATTGAAGAAATGCAAAAATATGTAAATGCTAAATGGGATAGATTATTGGCATTAGAAGAAATATCAAAAGATAAACCATTAAGAACAAAAATATAAATTAAATATCTTTTATTTTTAATAAGCGGGGAATTTCCCCGCTTTTTTAACATAATTTAAGGTTTTATGTGATAAAATATAAAAGATCTAATAATATATTTTGTATGGGAGGAGTAATAAATGAATAAGTGGTTTATTAAACATGAGAAAGCGATCTCATTTGTAATAGCGGCTTTGTTTATAGTCGGTATCATATGGTGGTCAGTTGCAGCTTATTTGTCATCTTCTAATCAGGCGGCAGCATTGAATACTCAAAATGAGCCTGTAAAAGATAATGCTGTATTGTTATTAACTTTGAATGGTGAAGAACTGAATTATCCATATTGGGTTATGAATACTGAATTAGATACACAATATCAAGGAATGTTGCAACAGTACAAACAATATTATAATAGAGAAATAGACCCTATATTTGATTCTTTATCATTAAAAGTTTCAATAGCAAATCAGCTTTTTGATTTGAAAGTTATGAATTATTATGCTGAACAAAACGAATTAGTTCCTACTGACAAAGAATTAAAAGATAGTTTAAGTATTAAAGTCAAAGAACAATTAGATCAATTAAAAACTAATCCAGATCAATGGGAACAAATAAAAAATGCTTATGGAAGCGAAAAGCAGATAGAATCAATACTCACAAATTCTATTGGTTCTTCAATAAAACAAGATACAATTTTTGATAATGTAAAAAACGACGTTGCTAAAGTTAGTAGAGATGAAGGACTTAAGTATATAGAAGAAAATTTTGATTCTATAAAAAAAGATTATGAACAAGTAAAAGCACAGCATATATTGATTACAGATGAAGCAACTGCTAACGATGTATATAAAATGCTAAAAGATGATGAAATATCTTTCAAAGATGCTGCTGCAAAATATTCAACAGATACAGCAAATGCAACATCTTCTGGTGATTTAGGTTGGTTTGGCAGAGGAAAAATGGTAAAGGAATTTGAAGATGCAGCCTTTAATGGAAATGTAAACGAATTAATAGGTCCTATAAAAACTCAATTCGGATATCATATAATAAATGTTCAAGATAAAAAAGTATTCAATGAACCTAAAGATGTTTTTAACTTTGGTGATATTTATTCTGAAATAGAAAATAAAGTTTCAAATGAAAAGTTTAAAAATTGGTTAGTTTCTTATAAAGAAGAAATGAAATTTGGAAAGAAATATATGGATGAAAAATTACAATTCGCAGAAGATTTCAACAATAACTTAGAAAATTTAGATGAATTAGAAAAATTAGAAAATGAACTTTCATTAATAGCTTTTTATGAAGATGGTCAAGTTTCAGCAGAGGCTGACACAGATTATTTAGCTGTATACTCTAATGTAACTGCTTCATTAAAAAATATTTATAATACAAGATTAGACAGTTTGACTAAATTTATAAGTTTTCAAGGTAAATTAGATGAAGAAGTACAAAAGTTATCTGATGAAGAAATACAAGAAAAAATCACTGAAATAGACAAAAAAATGAATGAAGAAAATGCAGATACTTCAAGTTTAATAGACGAAAAATTTAAGTATTCAGATGTTTTAGATTATAGAACTGCTGAAAAAGATTTAAAAGGATATGGTATAGAATCCGTTGAAAAAGCTAAAGAATATAAGACAAATTTAGAAAATAAATTAAGTATAGTTTCAGAAAGAAGATCAAAATTATTAGCTGAACTTTTCTATGAATATCCATCATCAACAAGAATTGTACAAGATTATTATAAAGAAAATCCATCTGATCCAAAAGTAAAAATTGCATATTCAAAACTACAAATAGAACAGCTTAAAATGTATTCTAATTATCTCGGTGGAGGTTCTGTATTAAGTATGTATTTACAACAACCTATAAGGGAAATAATGTTGAATATAGCTTCTGTAATATCAACCGAAGAAAGTACAAATACGAAATTAGATGCACTAGAAGTTGGAATGGATTTATCTGATGTTCTTGAAGATGAAAATATGAAATTATCTTATTTAAAACAAATAAAAGAAATAGACTCTACTTATTATAAAGACATAGATAAAATGATAGAAGAAATAGAAACAAACCTTTCTTCTGAAGCAACACCTTTAAATGAAGAGCCTTTATCTGTAAATTAAAAACAGATTAAAATGAAAAGAAATAAAAAAAACCGGGCTTTAAGCCCGGTTTGATTTCTCTAAAAAAGAAAATGGCTGGGACGGCAGGATTCGAACCTACGAATAACGGAGTCAAAGTCCGCCGCCTTACCGCTTGGCCACGTCCCAGCATCTAATTCCGTAAATTATTATAACATAGAAATTGGACTTTGTCAACAAGAAGGAGGATGTTTTTTATGAAAATTTCCCTAACAGATGTTAACAATGGAGATATATATGAAGTAGAAAAGGGAACTTCATTTTATGAATTAAAACAAGAGTTTGAAAAACACTATAATAAAAAAGTTTACGGTGTAAAAATAAATAATAATATCAAAGAATTATTTAAAAAAGTTGAACATTCAGGAAATATAAAATTCTTAGATTTAAGCGATCCAGATGGTGTAAGAATATATAGAAGAGGTATATTATTTTTAATTTATATGGCTTTAAAAGATATAAATCCAAATGATAAATTTTATGTCAATAATTCTATAGGACCTGGTCTTTACTGTGAATTCGATTCGGGTATACCAAGTCAAGAGTATTTAGATAAAATAGTGGAAAGAATGAAAGAATTGGTTAAAAAAAATCTTGTCTTTGAAAAACTTACAAAAGATAAACAATATGTAATAAATTTATTTAAGCAAGATAATCAAGAAGATAAAGCTAATTTATTCAAATATAGAAAAAAATCTACTGTAAACTTTTATAAGGCTAATGGATACTTTAATTATTTTTATGGATATATGCCTTACTCTACAGGAGAATTAGAAAAATTTGAAATTAAAAAAATTGAAAATGGTTTTGTTATGATTTCACCAAATGAATCTTCGCCAGATAAAATCCCTGAATATAAACATTTTGCCAAGTTATCGGCAACTTTTAATGAATATAATGAATGGCTCAAAATAATGGATATAAGAACTGTTGGCGATTTAAATGAACTTATAGTGGGTGGAAAACATAATGTCTGTGAATTAATAAGAATTTCTGAAGCTTTGCATGAAAAAAAATATTCTCAGATCGCTGATGAATTTATAAAAAGAAAAAATTCTAAACTATTATTGATCGCTGGGCCATCGTCATCAGGAAAAACTACTTCTGCTAAAAGAATAGCCATTCAATTAAAAGTAAACGGTTTAAGGCCCGTTCAAATATCTTTAGATGATTATTTTGTTGATAGATCTCTAACTCCTCGTGATGAAAATGGAAATTATGATTTTGAATCAATTTTTTCACTCGATTTAGATTTATTAAATAAAACAATGAAAGACTTAATAGAAGGAAAAGAAGTTGAAATTCCAAAGTTTAATTTTATAAACGGTAAAAGAGAAT
Source organism: Oceanotoga sp. (assembly GCF_030445905.1). Taxonomy (NCBI): domain Bacteria; kingdom Thermotogati; phylum Thermotogota; class Thermotogae; order Petrotogales; family Petrotogaceae; genus Oceanotoga; species Oceanotoga sp. The sequence continues at coordinate 23,785 of NZ_JASUSU010000034.1, forward strand.
GGATTGGAAAGAAATTAAAAATTGAAAAAGATCAACCAATAATAATAGAAGGAATACATGGACTAAATGAAACTTTAACTTCTGATATTCCAAGAGATCAAAAATTCAAAGTTTATGTGAGTGCATTAACTCAGATGAATCTCGATAGTGTTAATAGAATTCCTACAACTGATACAAGAATTATAAGACGTATTGTAAGAGATTTTAATTCTAGAGGTCATAATGCTTTAGATACTTTAAAGATGTGGGCATCAGTTAGAAGAGGAGAGGAAAGAAATATTTTTCCTTATCAAGAAGAAGCCGATATAATGTTTAATTCACATTTAGTTTATGAATTATCTGTATTAAAATTATTTGCAGAACCCCTTTTGTTGAATATATGTGCAGATAATGAAGAGTATCCAGAAGCTAAAAGATTATTGAGATTTTTAGATTATTTTATGCCTATAACTGAATTAGAAGAAATTCCAAGAACCTCTGTAATTAGAGAGTTTATAGGGAGAAGTTCTTTTGATTATTAAAAAAATGTTCAGCCTTCAATATAGGCTGAACATTTTTTATCATTAAAATTAACCTTTGACAGAACCTTGAGTTAATCCTCCAACTATCCATTTCTGCATAGTAAGGAAAATTATTACCATAGGAAGTGCTCCAATTAAAGCTGCTGCAGTGAATAATCCCCATTGAGTTTCAAATGGTCCTTGAGAAAATGTTTGTAATCCAACAGCATATGTGTAATTCGCTTCACTTTGAAGAACTATTTTTGCAATAACAAATTCATTGAATGTATTCATAAAAGTCATTATCGTTATTACAGCTATTATGGGTAATGATAAAGGTAACACTATTTTCCAAAATGTTTGAAAACGTGTAGCTCCATCTATCATAGCTGATTCTTCAAGTGAATCTGGTATAGTATCATAATAACCCTTAAAAAGCCACATATTATAAGCAACGTTTCCCATATATGCAAATATTAAACCGCCAAGACTATCTAAACCAATTAAAGGTATATAATCTCCCATAAAATTCAAAATTCCATATATAGCAATCATAAACATTACAGTTGGGAACATCTGTATTATCATTAAAAAATAAAGTCCACTCTTTCTTCCAAAGAATCTCATTCTTGAAAATGGATATGCTGCCAAAGAAGTTACTAAAACGGTAAAAATAGATGATAATCCAGCAACAATAAAAGAATTAAACAACCATTTTAAAAAAGGTTTTCTTATTTTCTTCTCCCAATTTTGTTGTAAATAATATAAATTTTTATCTATTTTTTTCATTTTTGTCTTTAATTCTGAATATTCTGTATTATCTGCTAAATCATTTACAATTCTTGATGCTCTTGAAATATCAGCTTTTACTGCGCTATAATCTCTTTCATACATCATATTTATATTTTCAAGATATTTTATAGATGAAATATTACCGCCATAATTTAAGTTTAGAAAACTTTCAAGATTGGCATCATAAACTGATATCTCATCTTCCATATTTTCTATTATTTTATTCAAAGCATCTTTTCCCATTATATATTTATTATAAGATTCTTTAAACTTTGTATCCCATTCTAAAATAGCATATCTATTATATTCTGGTTTATAAAATGAATAATAATTAGTTCCTATAAAATCAGAATATAATTTTGTTTCTTCTATATTTTTTATTTGTTGTTCTGCATAATTTTTATAAAATATTAATTTCGAAAGATTTTTACTTTTATTTATAATTTCTAATTTATCTTGATTTTCTTCATTTAAAACTTTTAGATTTTCTACAAAATTATCTCTATCTTTATTTAAATTTTGAATTTCATCTTGATAATTCAATAAATTTGTATAATATTCATTATATTTTTCAGATATTTCTACTATTTCATCTATTGATACTGATAATTTAATAGTAATACTTTTTAAAGCTTGATAAGATGATAAAACACTTTTATCATCCTTTAAAGCATAAATTTTGGTAAAATTTTCATTCAAAAAATTATAAACTTCTTCAAAATTTTTAAGAGTTTCATTAAACCCATTTAATTTAAATCTATCTATACTTTTCACATTATTATAAGTTTTATTCATATTATTTGAAAAAGCTTTTACTGATTCATAAAATTTTATATCTTCTCCAAAAAGAGGTTCTTTTCCTTCTATTTTTGTAAAGTCTAAATCTTTTATTAAATTATAAGAAGCCATAATTTTTTTACTTTCTGGTATATATTGATCTGATATTGCTATTAATTTAGTTAAATATTCTTTGGCATTGTTATCCATAATACTTATTTTAGATTCCAAATCTTGTATTTTAGTTTCAATGTTGTTTATATTATTTTCAATTTTTTCTTTTTGTATAACTAAATCAGAATAATTATTCTCTATACTCTGTTCTATGCTGTTATTTAAGTTTTCTTCATCAATTTCTAATGATTTCCACATATCTTCTAAATTGAATATTTTATCTGCAAAAGTATCGATAGTTTCATCTTCTTTTACCCATTTTTTATAAGTTCTTATTTTCCATAATGTTGTTTTAAGTGGAATTTTATAAATAGTATCAATAGTTTCATTTATATAATCAATATTACTTTCATTTTTTATCTTTAATAATTCTAAAGTTATATTTTGTCTTTCATTTAAAAAAACACTTAAATTTTTTTCATATTTATCATAATTTAAATTGAGTTCTTTATTTAAACTTTCTAATTCCTTTTTAAATATATCAAAGTCTTTATTTTTTAATTCATTTGAATCCGAAATTATTTTTGATTTATATTTTTCATCATATAGTTTAAAAATATCTTGATATATATTTAAATTTTCTTCCATTTCATTTTTTGTATCATTGAAATATATCCTTAGTTCATTCAATAATTCTTCACTTTCTTTTTGGGCTTCTTCCACAGAATATTCAGAATAATCTCCTATATATCCCGAAACTTGATTTAAACTTTTAACAATTTCTGGTACATTTTTTTTGGGAAAAAGAAGTTCTTTATAGTTATTTGCTGTAACTCTATCAGAAAAAAGTTTAGGAGAAAAAGCTGCATTATCCCTTCTTATAGAAGTAGAAATAACCCATATTAAAGGAAATAATATGATAAAAGTGAGTAATATCAATACAATATGTCTTATCAAATAATTTTTTCTTTCTATTTTAGCCATTATCTACTCACCTCTTCAAAAGAACCTGAAAATTTAAAGTTAAAATAGCTCAATATAGCAATTATTGCAAATATTAATACAGAAATTGCAGCTGCAAATCCGAAATCTTGTCCTCTTGATCCTTCAAATGCTAACTTATAAGTAAATGAAATCAATATATCAGTAGCTCCAGCTGGAGTAGATGTTCCAGGTATTGCAGGTCCTCCACTGGTTAAAAGATATATATTAGTGAAATTATTGAAATTGAAAGCAAAAGACATTACCAATAATGGCGCAACAGATACCATTAATAATGGTAAAGTTATTTTTTTAAACTGTTTCCATCTTGATGCCCCATCTATCGAAGCCGCTTCATACAATTCTGATGGTATACTTTGTAAAGACCCCAAAGTAACTGTCATCATATAAGGAAATCCTAACCATGTATTTACTATTATTACTGAAACTTTAGCCCAGAATGGATTATCTAACCATGCAAGACTTTCTGCTCCAAAACTACTTAAAACAAATCTATTTAAAATTCCATATGTTTGATTAAAAAAACCATTTTTCCAAACTAAAACAGATATGAAAGCTGGAATAGCCCATGGAATTATCAACAGAGTTCTATAAATTAATCTTCCCTTTAATCCTGAATCATTCAAAAATACTGCAAAAAATAATCCTATTATAAAACTCAATATCACACTTAAAGCAGCATAAGTGAAAGTCCATCCAAATATTTGAAAAAATGGTTTAGATATCCTACTATCATTTATAATTTTTGTATAATTCTTTGTTCCTATATTTTGTTGATATCCTATTAAACGTTGTAATTGACCATTCTCATTATAATCAAGAAAGAAACCATCTTTCTCCATTACTTCTCTTTCGGCTAATTTATTATATATATAAGTACTATATTCTTTTCTATCTCCTCTTATTATAGTTTTTACTCTTGTTTCATATATTTTATAAGCCTCTCCAAATTTTTTATATATAAATTTATTAGATAACATAAAATCTTTAGAATTTAATGAAATTACTAATGCTTTCATATAATTCTGCCTTAGAACAGAATTATAATATGCAGAATTTGAACTTACAGAATCATCATATGGTGAATAAAAATAAGTATATCTGACATTATTATTTTTTTCTATTGCAGGAATGAATGAATCATCTTCAGAATCAGCTCTTATAATTTTGTAAGCGTTTTCCTCAGTATTTACAAAATCATTATTAATTTCATACATAGAGGTTTCTGAATACAGTAATGATCCTGTTGAATCATATTCCAATACTTTTGGTTTTTCAGCAAGATATTTGCCTTTTTCATTATTTAAAAGTATCAAAAAATCTTCTGTAGGTTTAAATTCTTCATCATATTTTATATATATACTAAAATCCATAAATTCAGAGTCTTTTGGCTCATAATTATAACTTGGATCTGTAAGTAATATATCTATAGCTTTTTCTCTTGAAAAAAGATGCCCAGTTCCATAATTGGTAAAAGATGTCTTTACAGTATAATACATAGGATATATGGTTAATATAAAAAGAAAAAACAAAGCAAATAAAGTATATCTATAAGGATATCCCTTACTAGAAAATATAGCCCAATCTGCAACAAATAAAAATGCTGCCAATACTATTGCTAAACCTGAATTTCCTATAAAAAAAAGAGTAAATATTATCCATACCATTAATCCATTTAAAACTGAAGCTGCCAACCATATGAGGATTCTACTCAATTTACTCATAATTTGCCCTCCTATTGGTATATAAATAGGGGAAAGGAACTATTTCCCTTCCCCTTTCCCCTAAAAATTAAAATTAAAATTTTATTTTGAAATTGTAGATTTTATTTTATTAACCGCATCATTTAAAGCATCTTGAGTTGTTTGATTATCATTTATTATATTCTTCAAAGCTTCTTCCATAGCAGCCCATACTGGAGCCATTTGAGGTATATTAGGCATCGGTTCTCCTCCTGCAGCACTCTTTGTAAATTGAGCTACTATATCTGCTGGAATTGGTCCACCTCTTTGAGCAATTATTTCATTAACATCATCTCTTGAAGGTAGTCTTGGGTCTGCAAGATAGAAATCATATATTCCTTCTGCTGTAGCAAGATAATTTATAACAAATTCTAAAGCAAATGCTTTATTATTAGATCTTGAATTAACCATTAATCCTTGAACACCAACAAACGGTTTACCCATTTGACCATCGCCTAAAGCTAATTCTGTTAAAGGTAGAACACCTACATCTATACCGGCATCTACATAACCTTTAACTGCCCATGGTCCATTTAATACCATAGCCGCTAATCCTTCTTTAAACATAGAATCCATTGTATCATAACTCGCACCTTTTGGTATTATTCCACTATAGAGTTCTTTTATTATATTAGCACCTGCAACGGCACCTGAATTGTTTAAACCTATATCATTTACATCATAACCACTTTTTGCATCCCATTTGAAAATATATCCACCTTTACCTGCAACAAATGTATGAGAGAAGTAGTAATTATGACCTTCATATATAAATCCTACAGTTTCATCAGTTGTAAATTCTTTAGCTATTTCCATCAATTCATCTATTGACTTTGGTGCTTCTTCTAAATAGTCTTTATTATACATAATTGCTGGAGCTTCAATTGCATAAGGGACCCCATATAATTTTCCTTCAACCATGAATGCGTTTATTCCTGATTGAGCAAATTTATCTAATTCGATTGCAGACATTGGAAATGGTTCAATTAAACCGTTTTCAGAAAGTTCTCCAACCCAATCATGTGCACCAACTATAATATCTGGTCCTTCTCCAGCTGGAGCTGCTGTTAAAAATTTAGATTTTATATCACCAAAATTAACTTGTTGAACTTCTACCGAAATTCCAGTATCTCTTGTAAATTTTTCACCTATCGATTTCATGAAATCAACCTGTTTCTCTGATGACCAAACTAATATAGAATCAGCAAATACCATTAAAACTGAAAAAACCATGATTAAGGTTATCATTAAAAATTTTTTCATCAAAAAAAACCTCCTTATGCATTAAATTTAAAAATGGAAACGTTTTGTCTATGAAAATTATATCATAGTTTTTTTTATTTTCACACTTGTTTATTTATGATTACAGGCAATTATTTTTATTTAAAACATTAAAACTCTTTTTAACTCTTATTTTTTTAAATTAAGAAATATTAACATTAAAATTATATTTAAATAAATAATCCCCCATATCATAAAGATATGGGGGATTGTTTTATACTGGATAAATATTCGTTTCTTCTTTTGAATATTCATCAACTATATCAAAATCTACTTTTATTTCTTTTTTATACCTATCTTTTAAATATTTTATTCCAGTTTCTCCAAATAGTATATAAGTTATAAGATCTTCATCATTTTTAACAAGAATACCTGATTCTTTTCTTGATTTTTCAACTTCTGGTTTTAAATCATCTGCCGGTCTATAAGTTATAGGTTTTTCATCTTTTAAAGCTTTTTTCATGAGTTCTTCATCTACCGGTGCTGGAGATTTTCCATACATACCCTTTAAATAGTTTCTAACTTCATTAGTAATCATTTTATACCTTTCGCCCGTTAAAACATTTATAGTTGACTGAACCCCAACAATTTGGCTTGTAGGAGTTACTAATGGAGGATATCCAAGATCTTTTCTAACTTTTGGTACTTCTTCGAGAACTTCATCCAATCTATCTATTGCTTTTTGCTGCTTTAGTTGAGAAACTAAATTAGATAACATTCCTCCAGGGATTTGTGCTTTTAATATTTTGGCATTTATCGATGTCATCTTCATATCTTTATCTTCATGATTTTTTCTTACATTCCAGAAATGTTCAGATAATTTCATTATTATATCTTGATTTAACCCGAGATCAAAAGCAGCATTAAATGTTTCAACTGCTGGTTGAGATGTTCCCATTGCAAAAGGACTCAAGGCTAAATCTAATCTATCAACACCTGCTTTTATAGCGGCATAATAACTCATCGCTGCCAATCCAGTAGTATTATGAGAATGTAGTTCAATAGGTACATCAAACTTAGATTTTAATTCACTGACTATTTTATATGCTTCTTCTGGAATTAAAAGACCTGCCATATCTTTAATACAAATAGAATCTACACCATTATCAACCAATTCTTTTGTAAAGTTTATATAAAAATCTAAATTATGAACAGGGCTTTGTGTATATGACATAGTCCCTTGAACTTCCATACCTCTTTTTTTAGCAATTTCTATAGATTTTTTTAAATTTCTTATATCATTTAAGGCATCAAACACTCTAACTATATCCATACCATGATCAGCCATCTTGTTTACAAATAATTCAACAACATCATCTGAATAATGTCTATATCCAACAAGATTTTGTCCTCTGAGCAACATTTGAATTTTTGTATTTTTTAAGTTTTTTCTTATTATATCAAGTCTTTCCCAGGGATCTTCATCTAAAAATCTTATACATGAATCATATGTTGCTCCTCCCCAAACTTCCATTGCATAATAACCAACTTTATCAAATTCTGATAATTGTGATTCAAATTCTTCAGTTTTCATTCTTGTAGCTATTAATGATTGTTGTCCATCTCTTAAAGTCGTATCTACTACAAGTGGTCTTTTCATTTTTAGCTTACACCTCCGATATTTTTTTGCTTCAATTTAATGATAACAATTGAAAATTTAAATATCAAATCTATTTAATTAAGTTTATTATTCTATATCAAAAAAAATATCTTTATATTATACTTTTATTCATTTTTTCACTAATTTTAAAAAAAACATTATAAACCATCTTAAGATGGTT
>NZ_JASUSU010000035.1:0-31653 GCF_030445905.1 Oceanotoga sp.
ATTCCTTTTTTTACTTGTTTTTATTTTTGTTGCTTTTCATTTACTTGTTTTTTATTTCATATCCCTTTTTTATTGCTCTATTTTTCAAGTCACTATTAAAATAAAAGCCCAAAACACTACAGTTCCTAAGTACTTGCCTTGTTTGACATAGCCTCGTATGCAGTCAAAGATACGCTCGGAAAAATCGTTATGGCATATTCATTTGAAAGTATCTCTTATATTTTGGGGTATTCAGTTTTCAAGGTGCAAAACTTCAAAAGCATTAAAGCTAAGGAGATAAAATCGCCTTCAATATCTAAAGGACAGCAAAGTCTAAAATCCGTAGGGAAATTTAATAGATATTTTTATCTCCTATTTATTAGCCACAGGAAAGAGCTAAAGTTGAGGTATTTGAAAAAGAAAATAAAAAAACCTGCCTTCATTAGAAAGTAGGTTGATGGGTATTAATCTGACTTCAGAAAATATATTTTATTTATGGATGGAATTATTCACGAACTCGTGATATAATTGAAATATTGGAACTTGCTGTTTAAGGAGGTCAGGCACATGGCAGTAAGCTATAAGAAATTGTTTCACTTATTAATAGAAAAAGAAATGTCAAATTCAGATTTGCAGAAACAGGCAGGTTTCTCTGCTAATATAATTACTCGGTTAAAGAAAAATGAATACGTTAAATTGCAAACTATAGAAAGTATCTGCAAGGTACTTAATTGTAGAGTAGATGATATTTTAGAGTTTACTGAAGAAAATAAGTAATACATACAAAGGGGGGATACTGTGCAAGATAATATAAAATTAAAAATCTTTGATGAAGATTTGACTGCTTATGGTAAACCATTACTAAGTATTCTTCTAAAAGATAGAACGACAGGTAAAAATATAATTTGGGCAACCAATGACTATATACAACTAGGTGAAATATACAAAGCAGAAAACGAAATTAGTCTCAATATTGTTAATAGGGGCAGTGAAAAATTTATTAGACCAAGAATAACCAAATCCTATGAAAAACAAAACAATAGAACAAGAGATAAAGCAGAGGTTTTTACTCCTTCATGGGTTTGTAACGAACAGAATAATTTGATAGATGAACAGTGGTTTGGAAGAAAAAATGTTTTTAATATAGCTAAAGATAGAGACTGGATTCCAAACAATGAAAAAATTGAATTTCCAAATGTAAAAAATAAAACTTGGAAAGATTATGTGGATGCAAGGAGAATGGAAATAACCTGTGGAGAAGCTCCTTATTTAGTGAGTCGTTATGATACTGTCACAGGTGAAGTCATTAATTTGAAATCTAGAATAGGACTTTTAGATAGAAAAATTCGAGTAGTTAGTGAAAATGCCAGAAATGAAGAAGAATGGCTTAGATGGACAGTAAGAGCATTTCAAAGTGTTTATGGATATGAGTTTCAAGGAGATAACTTGCTCTTAGCCAGAGAAAACCTCTTACATACTTTCATAGATAATGTGAGAGATAAGTTAAAAAGAGAACCTAGTTTAAAAGAATTAAAAAGAATAGCTACAATAATATCGTGGAATATATGGCAAATGGATGGATTAACTTTTGCCATACCCTTTTCAGAATTAAGAGAAGAGTATCAGCAGATGAGTTTATTTGAAAATCTTGAAGACTTGAAAGAAAAACCAGAAGATAAATATTGCAAAATAAAAAATTGGCGTTCAAATATAATTTTAGAATATCGCACTTTATTGGAGGGAAGAAAAAATGGGTAAAATGTTTTCATCAGCATTTGAGTATAAATTAATATACATTTTTGAAATAAAAAGCGAAAGTCATAAAGGTTTACTTAAAATAGGTGATACTACAATTCAAACTGATGACACCATAGATAATCTTCCTCCTAATTGTAGAGCACTTAATCAAGCAGCTATAAAACGTATTAGAGAATACACAAATACTGCAGGCATATCTTTTGATTTGCTACATACCGAGCTTGCTATTAGAACTATTAAAGACAAAGATGGAAGACCAGCAATAAAAGCTTTTAGAGATCACCATGTACATAGAGTGTTAGAGAATTCAGGAATCCCTAAAAAGAAGTTTAAAAACTCCACAAGTCAAGAATGGTTTGACATTGATCTATCAACAGCCTTAAAGGCAATTGAAGCTGTAAAAAAAGGACATTATAATTTATCAGCTGCTACCAATGACTCTTTTACACCAATAATATTCAGACCTGAACAAGAAGATGCTATAAATAGAACTTTAAAACAGTTTAAATCAGGAAATAGGATGTTGTGGAATGCTAAAATGCGTTTTGGTAAGACACTTAGTGCTTTAGAGGTAGTAAAACGATCTAAGTTTGAAAAAACAATTATTATCACCCATAGACCTGTTGTAGATAGTGGCTGGTATGAAGATTTCAATAAAATCTTTTACAGCGACAAAAGTTACATCTATGGCTCTAAAAATACAGGCTATACAATAGAAGATTTACTTAAAACAGAAAAAAACTTTGTTTATTTTGCATCTATGCAAGATTTGCGAGGTTCTGATCTTGTTGGTGGTAAATTCGATAAGAATGATGCCGTTTTTGATACCGTTTGGGATTTTGTTATAGTGGATGAAGCTCATGAGGGTACAACAACAGCTCTTGGGAATGATGTTATAAAGGCAACTGTTAAAGAAGAATTAAATAAAACTAAGTTTTTAGCACTTTCTGGGACTCCCTTCAATATCCTTGGAGATTATGATGACAATATCTATACTTGGGACTATGTGATGGAACAAAGTAGTAAATATGAATGGGATAAACATAACTTAGGTGATTCAAATCCTTATGCTGAATTGCCTGAACTAAAAATCTATACATATGATTTAGGTAAATTGATAGACAACCCACGATATAAGGAACTAGAAGATAAAGCTTTCAACTTTAGAGAATTTTTCAGAGTATGGACTGGGGATATGAAAATAGACCGTCGCCCTCTCCCATCTGGAGTAAAGGCAGGAGAGTTTTTTCATAAAGCTGATGTTTGGAGCTTTTTAAATTTAATAACAAAAAAAGATGAGGATAGCCAATACCCATACTCCACAGAGGAATATCGCTCGTTATTTAGACATTCATTATGGATGGTACCAGGTGTTAAAGAAGCAAAAGCATTAAGTCAAATGATGAAAACCCATCCCGTATTTGGCAATGGTGCCTTTAATATAGTTAATGTAGCTGGTGATGGCGATGAGGAAGAAAAATCAGAAGATGCATTAGAGAAAGTACAAAATGCTATAAAAAGTGCTGGCAATGAAGGCTACACAATAACTCTCTCTTGTGGTAAACTCACCACTGGAGTTACTGTACCAGAATGGACTGCGGTATTCTATTTGGCAGGTTCTTTTTCTACATCTGCAGCTAACTATCTTCAAACAATATTTAGAGTACAATCTCCATGCAATAAAGATGGTAAGATAAAAACAACAGCCTATGTCTTTGATTTTGCTCCTGATAGAACTTTAAAAATGGTTGCAGAATCAGTAGCCATTTCAACAAAAGCAGGAAAGACTGATAGTTCTGATAGGTTGATTCTAGGCGAGTTTTTGAATTACTGCCCAGTTATAGCTGTCGAAGGCACTAGCATGAAAGAGTATGATACCAACAGGCTTTTACAACAGTTAAAACGTGCTTATGCTGAACGAGCTGTAAAGAATGGATTTGATGATAACAACCTATACAATGATGAACTATTAAAATTAAACAATATAGATTTAGAAAACTTTAAAAAATTAAAAGGAATTATAGGTAGCTCGAAGTCCTCACATAAAACAAATGAAATAGATGTTAATAGACAAGGTTTTACAGATGAAGAGTATGAAGAAATAGAAAGATTAAAGAAGAAACCTAAAAAAGAGCGAACTCCAGAGGAAGAAGCTAAATTAAAAGAAACAAATGAAAAGAGAAAACAAGCTAGAGATGCCCGTTCCATTCTGCGTGGTATATCTATTAGAATGCCTCTTTTAATATATGGTGCAGACATTGATATTAATGAAGATATTACTATGGAGAAATTAGTAGAAATAGTAGATGACTCCTCTTGGGAAGAATTCATGCCTGTAGGTGTTACAAAGGAAATATTTAAACAATTTATAAAGTACTATGACCCTGAAATATTTGTAGTTGCTGGTCGTAAAATAAGAGACATTGCTAAAGGTGCAGATGAATTGCCTCCAACAGAAAGAATAAAGCAAATTGCAGAATTGTTTTTAAATTTCAAAAATCCAGATAAAGAAACAGTTCTTACACCATGGAGAGTTGTGAATATGCACATGGGGGATTGCTTAGGTGGCTATAACTTTTATGATGAAAAATATAATGAGCTTTTAGAAGAACCGAGATATATTAACCAAGGTCAAGTGACAGAAGATACTTTAAGTAATAAGAAGGCTAAAATACTAGAGATAAATTCTAAAACAGGGCTTTACCCTCTATATGTAACCTATAGTATATTTAGAAAAAGATGCGAAGAATATTCAGAATCAGACTTAACAAAAGATGTAGAGGACAAACTTTGGGAAGAAACAATAAAAGAAAATATATTTATAATTTGTAAAACACCAATGGCAAAATCTATCACAAAAAGAACATTAGTAGGATTTAAAGATATCTCACCTAATGCCACTTATTTTGATGACCTAAATAATATGATGAGAAATAAGTCAAGACAATTCATAGATAGGATAACAAGACCTAACTACTGGAAAAAGAAAGGAAGTGGAAAGATGAAATTTGATGCTGTGGTAGGAAATCCTCCTTATCAAGAAAACATAGCACATAGAGGGGAACAACCGCCTGTCTATCATTTGTTTTATGATAATTCAATTGCTATTTCTGATATAGTGACATTGATAACACCTGCACGTTTTTTATTTGATGCAGGCAAAACACCTTCTGATTGGAATAATAAAATGCTAAATGATGAGTATTTTAGAGTTATTAAGTATTTTGAAGATTCAAAGGAGGTTTTTGATAACGTTGATATCAAAGGAGGTGTCTCAATAACACTTAGAGATGGAAAAAGAAAAGCTGAAGCAATTAAAACATTTATACCTAATGAATATGTAAAAAGTGTATTAGCTAAAGTGACAAAGCAAATGACCAATTCATTATCGGATATTATGTATTCAAATACAAGTTACAAATATAACAAAGTTTTTTTTGACGACAACCCTGAATATACCAAAAGAGTATCTGGTGGCTCAACTAGATATCTTTCATCGTCAGTATTTTCCAAATTTCCCGAATCCTTTTTTGAAGCAGAGCCAAATGACGGTAAAGAGTACATACGTATATTAGGTCGTAAAAACAATCAACGGGAACTATTATATTTTGAAAAAAAGTATATAAATCCACCAGAGAACTTTGACAAATATAAGGTGTACCTAGCAAGTTCAAATGGAACTGGAGAATTTGGTGAAAGATTAAGTGCTCCTGAAATAGGGGAACCTTTTGTTGGTGCAACAGAGACTTTTGTTAGTTTTGGGTCATTTGAAAATAGAAGCGAAGCAGAAAATTTAATAAAATACATAAGGTGTAAATTTACAAGACTGTTGCTAGGGACAAAAAAAGTAACACAAGGAAACAAGAATTCTAAAGTATGGTCAAATGTAGTCTTACAAGATTTTACGGATAAATCTGATATAGACTGGAACAAATCTATTAAAGAAATTGATATGCAGCTTTATAAGAAATATGATTTAAACCAAGATGAAATTGATTTTATTGAAGACAAAATAAAGGAAATGGAATAAATATTAAAGAGACAGCTTTTAAGTCGGATAGTGTTTATTAGATCATAAAGGGGGGATCAAATGTCTTCTACTGTGCCCAATTCATTTGAATTGCTAAAAACCAAAGAAATATACGCTATACTTGATGGCGATACCAAATATGGTGAATATGAGTTTAGTGATGGAAGAACAATAACTATCTCAATGCCTTATCTAAGCGGTCCAGATATATGTAGTATTTCAATGATTTTTGGCTATTATATCGAATACTCAAATCTAAGCAGATGGCAATATTTTGATAACCTCTTTGACCACTCTATCAAAAATGATAAATGCTCTGATCTGTTTTTATATCTGTTTTCTAAAGAACAATTTTCAAAATTATTTCCAAAAGATTTAGGAGCAGATGAAATTGATAAGGCATATCAACATTTTTTTGACCTAGTAATAGATAAAATTAATGGCATACTCTATTATGGTGGTAATGAACTTGTGTTTTTAGGTAATCAATTTATTATTAAGACAATTGGAAGCAAGATTCAAATCCAAGCACCAAGAATAAAGTCTATCGATAGAGAATATGTGAAGAATATTTCAGCTCGTGCCTTAGATGATATTGAGCAAGGTAATTTTGATAGTGCAATAACTAAAGCTAGAACATTAGTGGAAGAAACATTTTGCTATGTTATAGAAAAAAAGAGTGAAGAGCCTTCTACTTCTGGAGATATAAACAAACTATATAGGCAAGTTAAAGATTTATATAATATGCATCCTAATCCAAATGCCGACAGGCGAGTTAACACACTTTTATCTGGATTAGAAAAAATTATATCCGCTGTAGCTGAGATGCGTAATAAAGATGGTGATGCTCATGGTGTAGGAGCTGCTAGATTATCAATTGAAGAGCATCATGCAAGATTATTTGTAAATGCAGCTATATCAATGGCAGACTTTATTCTTTCTGTAGAAAATAAGCAAAATACTTAAATAAAAAATAAACCACACTAAAGATTTTATTCTCCAGTGTGGTTTTCCTTTGCTCCGCTTGAAGCTGTCACTAAGTTTTTATTCAATCCCTATCTGACCGCTCCTAAATCTACTCTTTTTTTAATATTATAAAATTATTGTAATTATTGTCATTTAAATCATCATCAAGGTAAATATTGATATATTTATCCAAATTTTTAGATGCTTTTTTTGTATTTGGATCTATTTTTAAGAGTTTTTCAATCTCTTCATCTTTTAAATTTAAAATTCTTCTTCTTATATTTACTTGTATATTCTTTTCCATGAATTCATTTATTTCAATATTTTCATCATTATCATATTTTAAAAATTTTAATAGATTTAAAAAAATTTCTGATGGATAAGCTCCAATTAAACTACCTATAGGTTCAACATTATCATCAAAAAAAATGAATGTTGGAGTACTTCTTGCATTAAAGACACTAAATAATTGTGTATAGTTTAAATTATAGTTTTTATAAGTAGTTTTTTTTGAAGAATCTGGTAAAATTTCAACAAAAATATATTCAGTTTTTAACCATTTTTGTACTTCTTCATTCTTTAAAACTTCATTTTTAAACTTCGTACATGCTGGACATTTATTAGTTGAAAACATCAAAATAAGATTTCTATCCATTAATTTTGAGATCTCTATACCATTATTAAAATCATTTATCATAAAATCTTTTAAAGAATCATTTGAGAAAGAAAATAAAAATATAAATATGAAAGATAAAAAAATTAAAAAGTTTTTATTCATCATTATACCCCCTGTAAAATATTAAAAAAACCTGTACTTATTAAAATTCCAACAATAATTAAAATAGAGCCACCTATAATTCTGAGGTGTTTTTGCCATTTGGGTTCTCCAAAACTTATTTTTGAAAAAAGTTTACTTATAAATCCACTTAAAAATAAAAATGGAATAGATATTCCAAGTGAATATAAAAATAAAGTTATTGAAGACTTAATGATATTTTCGCTTGTTGCAGCCATTGTAAAAATAGCGGCTAATATTGGACCAGAACAAGGAATCCAAACAAAAGATATTATTATACCCATTATAAATGATGAAATAAATGAATCATTTTTGAATTTTGATAGATTAATATTTGTATTTTTAAAAATTTGTATTTTTAAAATATAAATTATTCCAAATATAATTATCAAAATTCCTCCAAATAAATCTATTAACCATTTATATTTTGCAAATAATAGAGAAATACTTCCCGATATAACCCCAAGAATAGAAAAAAATAAAGATAATCCTAAAAAAAATCCTATACTTCTTTTTATAACTATACGAGGTTTCTTAATATCAGTTATTAAAATACTAAAAAAAATAGGAATTAAAGGTATTATACAAGGGCTTAAAAAAGATATTAAACCTCCAGTAAAAGCTGTCAAATAGGTAATATTTTGTTGTAGGCCAAAATTATTCAAATAATTCCCTCCCTTTTAATATACCTGGTGGTGGTATCAATTATAACATAAAAGGTCATATTATTAAAGTATGTGAAAAATATTTTAATTAAATATTTAAGATAACTTTTATTAATCTTTTATTAAATAAAAGAGGTTTTTATAAAATATATTATCTAAGATATAAAAAACTTGTAATATAATTTATTATTTTTGTATTATTTTATATGTATCATAAAAGTGATATAAACAATTATTATTATTTATTATTAGAGGTGATGCAAATGAAAGATAAACTCAATTTTTCTAACCCCAAGCTGTCATCACAATATGAATTCATAAAAGTTATGAAGATGGAGAAGGACTCTCAGTATATAAAGAAAATAGCTGAGATAAGAAGAGGTAATACTAAAGATAATGTTGAAAAAAACAAATGAGTTGATAAAATGTATTATGAAGATCCAATTTTAAAATTGGAAGATTTTTCTTTAAATATAGGAAATACTAAGATTTTAAAAAATCTTGACTTGGATATATATCCGGGAGAGATAATACTTCTTTATGGTCCAAGAAATTCAGGTAAATCTTCTTTACTGAGATCTTTTGTGCATTTAAATGAAGAGCTTTATAATAATGTCGAAGGTGTTGGTGGAATATATTTTCTTGGCAAAAGTGTTTTTGATCTAGATAGAAAATATTTGAGATCTCAAATAACTTATTCAGATCCAACTTTTGTTGAAAATCTCAATTTTTTAACTTTAAAAGAGATTTTAAATCTTTCATTGGGTTTAAAGCTAAAAGATATTTCAAAAGAATATTTTTCAATACTTGAAAAACTTGGCATATCTAAAATATTTTCTGATTTGGATAATCTCAAAGAGTATAATTCTTTAAAAAATTGGTCAATAGGTGAGAAAATCTCTTTAATAACTTTTATATCGTTGGCGAGAAGGCCAAAAGTTTTTATATTTGATTCTATACTCGACCATTTAGATGATTTTTTATTAGAAGATGTTAAAGATATTCTTTATAGAATAAAAGAAGATAGAACACTTATAATTTCAACAAGAAATTTTTCGCTTTTTTCTGATATAGCTGAAAGAGTTGTTTTTTTAGATGATGGAAAAATATCTTTTGCTGGAAAAACAGAAAGTTTTATAATCAATTATCCAAAATAAAAAGCTGTATTTTATAAATACAGCTTTTTTTAACCTTTTAAGCCAGAACTCACAAGACTTTTTACGAAAAGATTTTGTATTGCAAAAAATATTATTAATGTTGGAATTAAAGCTAAGTTTGTTCCCGCCATTATTACACCCCAATTATTTAATCCTTCGGCATCCATGAGCATTTTCACACCAATTTGAACGGTTTTCATGGAATCATCCATAGTTACTATCAAAGGCCATAAATACATATTCCAAGCATAGACAAAATTTATCAAAGCTGCTCCACCGAGCATTGGTTTTGAAAGAGGAATTAATATTTTAAAAAAATATTGCATAGGGCTTGCACCATCTATTTTGGCAGCATCTTCGAGTTCTTTTGGTATTGTCATAAAATGTTGCCTAAATAAAAAAGCATTTGTTGCTGAAGCTATAAAAGGAATTATTAAGGCTAAATAACTGTTTATCCATCCAAGTTTATTCATTATCATGAATAAGGGTAATATCATAACGGTTTCAGCAGGTAAAAATAAAGTTATGAATAAAATACCAAATAAAATTTTTTTGCCTTTAAAATTAAAATTAGAAAATGCATAACCAGCAAGGGTTCCTGTGATAAGCTTTCCTATTGTTACGGCAATACCTATCAAAGCTGAATTTAATAATAATCTATCAAGTTTTACTAGTTTTAATGCTTTTATATAATTATCAAAATTTAATTTTTCTGGTAATAATTTTGGTGGATAAGAAAAAACTTCATTTGGACTCATGAAACTCATAGAAAAAGATAAAATAATTGGAAGCATTATTAAAATAGAAATCAATATTAAAAGTATTTCTGATACTATTAAATTCATTTTCTTTCTCGTGCTTATTTTCATAAAATCTCTCCTTATTGATAATGGACTTTATTTTCAACGTTTTTGAAATAAAAGAAAGTTACAACTCCCATTATTATAAACATAATTATACTTTGAGCTGCTGCAGGACCTGTTTTTTGATAAGTAAAAGCATCTAAGTATAATTTATATATTAGAGTGGTAGTATCTCCTATTGGTCCACCTTTTGTCATCACATCTATTATTCCAAAAGAGTTAAACATTGCAGAGGTTATAGTCATAATAACGAGATAAAATGTTATTGGAGAAAGTAAAGGAAATTTAATTTTCCACATTCGTTTCCAAAGATTAGCTCCATCTATTAATGAGCTTTCTATTATTGAATCTGGTATGGATTGTAACCCAGCGATATAAAAAATTAAGCTAAATGGTAACATTTTCCAAATACTTCCCATTATAACTGCTATTAGTGCATAAGGAGAAGATGTAAGCCAATCCATATTTAGGCCAAATATTGAATTAAAAAAATAATTTAAATGTCCAACTACTGGATTTAAAAGAAAAGACCATAAAGTACCAGCTATTGCTGGTGAAATAGCATAAGGTGCAAATATAAATAATCTAAAAATTTTAGTTCCTGGTATTTTTTGATTTAATAATTGAGAAAGAAGAAAAGCTATTACGATTGTAAAAAAGACTGTTAAAATAACATATATTAAGGTTATTAGCATGGCATTCAAGTATTCTGGATTATTAAAAAGGTTTATAAAATTTTTAAATCCAACAAATATTTCTCTATTTCCAAAAGGAGATTGTCTATAAAAACTTAATTTAAAAGAAAGACCTGCAGGCCAGTATATGAAGATTCCTATTATTAATAGTGTAGGAAATAGTAAAATATACGGTATAATTTTTTTCATTTTAATACCCCCTGTAAAAATAGGGCGGGGTTAACCGCCCTTAAAATTTAAAGTTTAATAATAAAGTTCATTGTATTCTTTTATTAATTTAGTTACTTCATCTTCGGCCCATTTTAAAGCCTTTTTATAATCCATTTCATCAGAATTCATCATCTGTATAGCAGTTTCAATTTTATCTCTTGCTTCAGGAAAAACTCCTATTAAAGCTCCATTTGTGTTATAAGTTTGTTTAGATAAAACTAATTGCATAATTGTTGTTAAATAATTAGGATTTTCTGAATAAAATCCTTCGTACATTAAATTTTCTACAGCATCTTTTCTAACAGGGAAATATCCTGTATCTAAATGCCATTTGATTTGTTCCTCCGTAGAATTTAAATATTTTAAGAATTTCCAAGCTGCGTCGGTTTTTTCTTTTGAATGACCATCTACAAGCCATAGACTTGCACCACCTATTATTGCACCACCATCTGGTGCACCATCTGGTGTAGGTAAAAAGGCAGTACCAATATCATAACCATTTGCTTTTCCTTCTTTTGTAAATGAAGTCACATCTGAAGTTGAGAACATTACCATTGCAGCCTTTCCAGAAAGAAAAATTTGTCTTGCTGCTGACCAATCCTCTTTTTTGGTATTTAACATCAAATCATTTTTTGTCATATCATAAAAAAATTTGAAAATTTTTTGACCTTCTTCATTGTTAAATACAGCTTTTTCCGCTCTTTTAGATCTTCCATTATCATTATCAACTAAAGGAGCATCCTGAGCTGCTAATAGTTGTTCAAATATCCATGAATGTGTAGGCCAAGTTAATCCAGTTCTAATTATATTTCCATTAGAATCTTTTTTTAATAATTTTTTTGAATATTCCATAACTTCTTCAAAGGTTTTTGGAGGTTTGTTGGGATCTAATCCCGCTTCTTTAAAAAGTGTTTTATTATAAAAAAGAACAGCATTTGATGAATTAAAAGGCATGGAATAAAGTTTTCCATCTACTCTATAATAATTTAATACAGAGTTGAGAAAAACTGCTTCATCAAATGTTTTATCTTTATCTATCATATCTTGTATAGGAATTATTATTCCCCCATCGATCATAGATCTTGTTCCTATTTCATAAACTTGAACTATTTGAGGTGCTGTACCTGATTTTACACCAGCTATAAGTTTGTTTAAAGTTTCTTTATAACTTCCAGTGTACTGTGTCTTGACTTCTATATCTGGATTTTCTTCCATGAATCTATCAGCTATAGATTGAATAATTTGAATTCTTTCGCCACTCATTGCATGCCAAAAATCCACTGTTGTTTTTCCAAATATAGATAGAGAAAATAAAACAATAAAAACAATAAAAAGTTTTTTCATTTTTTAAACCCCCTTATTTAATCTTCAAATATTTTACTATGACTTATTTTATATATTTTATAGAAATATTTTGTTTTATTAATAAAAATTAATATAGTATTATAAATATAAATAAAAAGATAATTTTGTATTAATATTATACCATGATATATTGTGAAATTTAATAAAAAAAAATAGGTACGCATTTGCGTACCTATTTCAGAAGGAATTATTATTACATCATTCCGCCCATTCCACCCATTCCTGGGTTTGCAGGCATTTCTGGTTCTTCTTTAGGTTCTTCTGTTACCAATACTTCTGTTGTTAACAACATAGAAGCTATTGATGCAGCATTTTGAACCGCACTTCTTGTAACTTTTGTAGGATCGATTATACCTTTTTCAAACATATTTACAAATTCATCATTCAATGCATCGTATCCGTAAGATGAATCATCAGACTGTAAAATTTTATCTATTATAATAGCACCTTCAACACCAGCATTTTTAGCTATTTGTCTTATAGGAGCATCTAATGAAGCATAAACAACATTGGCACCTATTTTTTGATCACCTTTTAAAGATTCAACAACTTCTTTTACAGCTTCTTTAGCTCTTATTAAGGTTATACCTCCACCGGCAACTATACCTTCTTCAACAGCAGCTCTTGTAGCTGATAAAGCATCTTCAATTCTATGTTTCTTTTCTTTTAATTCGGTTTCTGTAGCAGCTCCAACTTTTATAACTGCAACTCCACCAGCCAATTTTGCAAGTCTTTCTTGTAATGTTTCTTTTTCATAATCAGAAGTTGTGTTTGCAATTTGACCTCTTATTTGTTTTACTCTATCTTCAATAGCTGATTTTTCGCCACTACCACCAACTATTATAGTATCATCTTTTCCAACTCTTATAACATCAGCTGTACCGAGCATTTCAACTGTAGCATCTTCTAAAGTCAAACCGATATCATCTGAAATTACTGTACCACCTGTCAATGTTGCTATATCTTGAAGCATAGCTTTTCTTCTATCTCCAAATCCAGGAGCTTTAACAGCAACAGATTCAAGAGTTCCTCTTAATTTATTTAGTACTAATGTTGATAATGCTTCTCCTTCTATATCTTCTGCAATTATAACCAATGGTTTTCCAGCTTGAGCTACTTTTTCGAGTACAGGAACTATTGATTTTACATTTGATATTTTCTTTTCTGTTATAAGAATATAAGGATCTTTCATTTCAGCTTCCATTTTTTCAGTATTAGTTACAAAATAAGGAGAAATATAACCTCTATCAAATTGCATACCTTCTGTGAATTCAACAAAAGTTTCCATAGATTTAGAATCTTCAACTGTTATAACTCCATCTTCTCCAACTCTATCCATTGCTTCAGCTATTATATCTCCAATTTCTTTATTGTTTGCAGATATAGAAGCAACATGAGCTATTTCATCTTTTCCTGAAAGTTTTTTACTTACATTTTTAATTTCTTCAACGGCTTTTTTAGTTGCTTCGTTTATACCGTTTTTCATCAATATAGGATTAGCACCAGCAGCTACATTCTTTAGTCCTTCAGAAATCATAGCTTGAGCGAGTACTGTTGCTGTAGTTGTACCATCACCAGCAATATCATTAGTTTTTGAAGCAACTTCTTTTACTAATTGAGCTCCTAAATCTTCAAATTTATCTTTTAATTCAATTTCCTTTGCTATTGACACTCCATCATTAGTTATAGTTGGAGAACCCCAACTTTTTTCAAGAACAACATTTCTTCCTTTAGGTCCTAATGTTATTTTAACAGCATTTGCTACTTTATTAACTCCAGCTTCTAAAGCTCTTCTTGCATCTTCACCAAATTTTAATTCTTTAGCCATTTTCAACACACCTCCTGATTTAGTCTTCTACTTTTGCAAGAACATCGTCTGCATCGATTATTATATGGTCTTCACCATCAACCTTGATTTCGGAACCAGCATATTTAGAGAATATAACTTTATCTCCAGCTTTTAAATCGAGGTCCTCTAAGTTTCCCACTTCAACTACTAAAGCAGTCTGAGGTTTTTCTTTTGCTGAATCAGGCAATACAATGCCACCTTCTGTTTTCTTTTCTTCTACTATAGTTTTGATCAACAATCTGTTTCCCAAAGGTTTTACATTCATTTGTAATACCTCCTTATATTTATTAGATGTATTTTTTTATATTTTTTAGCACTTACTTTGTTTGAGTGCTAACTATTTTTATAATATCATTTATATCGGATTTCATCAAGTTTTAAAAAAACAGATTATCCGTGTTTATAAATAATTATAGATAAATATTTTTGATTATAAACAAAAATCATTTAAATGCTAAAATAATCTTTGTTTTTGTTTATACATATATGATAACACTTCTTTTTTACGTTTTTTATGATGGTATTAGTTTTATTTAATATATTTGTAATTTAATTAATTTGATATTGAAAAATTAATATTATATCATGTTGATGGTATAATATAGTTAGTAAGACAAACCTTTTTTGGAGGATGAGATGTCTAAAAATTTAAAAAATTTAATATTGTATTCTTTTTGTAGCAGTATTTTTTGGGCCATATATAAAGTTGTCTTTAACCTTTATCTAAGGAATATAGGTTTTGAAAATGATTTTATTGGTACTATAACTTCTATTGAAATGATTGGATCTGCTTTTTTAGGTATTTTAATAGGCGTTCTTGGAGATAGATTTGGTAAGAAAAAACTTTTATACTTTGCATCTTATGGATTTGGACTTTTGCTTTTTTTAAGAGTCACCTTTCCAATTAAAACTTTTCTTTTGACTTTATCTTTTTTTTCTGGTGGCTTTATGACATCCAGAATGATGTTATTGAATTCATATATAATAGATATAACTGATAATTCAATTAGAGGAAAAGCTTTTGGTTTTAATTTTGGGGTTACTATGGGAAGTGGATTATTT
The DNA here is from genome assembly GCF_030445905.1 of Oceanotoga sp. Taxonomy (NCBI): domain Bacteria; kingdom Thermotogati; phylum Thermotogota; class Thermotogae; order Petrotogales; family Petrotogaceae; genus Oceanotoga; species Oceanotoga sp. The sequence continues at coordinate 15,396 of NZ_JASUSU010000035.1, forward strand.
GGGAATTTTCTTGGAGGTTTTTTGGGAGAATTTATTGGATTTAAAATTACTTTATATATTTCAGCAATTGCTTATATAATTTCTAATATTTTGTTGTATAATATACCTGAGAGTGATAAGAACGAGAACACAAAATTTAAAGATATATTTAACATTTCAGATTTTAAAGAAGATGAACTGTATATTTTAAAGTATTATTATATAAGAACATTTATGATAAGTTTTGGAGCAGGTCTTTTTGTAAATTTTGGGAATTTAATATTTAAAGATTTGTTCGATATGCCTCCAACTTTAATAGGTATTTCTCTTTCTATAGCTCAATTTGGTGCAGCTATGGGATCTATTTTTTCACCAGTATTTTCAAAAAAAATAGGGCCTATGAAGTATGTTATGGTTTTATCTGGTCTTGTTGTTCCGCTGATAATAAGTCTTGGATTTGTTAAAAGTGCGTATTTATTTGTAATTCTTTATGCTCTGAGATTCTCTTTTATGAATATGACAAATCCAGTTACTATGACGGTTGTTCTGAGTTCTTTACCTAAAAATAAAGTTACAACAATTAACTCTTTTAGAGAGTCTTTTAATTTTTTTGCAAGATCAATTGCAGCCATTATGTTTGGTTTGATCGTATCTCTCCCCAATGGATACACGTGGCTGTTTTTGATTAGTTCAATATTTTATTTTTTTGCGTTTATTGTATTGTTTAAGTTATTTAAGCCTATAAAAAAGGGAAAGATCTTAGAGGAATTATATGGCAATAACTCTTAAAGAAAGAGCAGGAATAATCCTGCTCTATTTTTTATTCTTCAATTTCATCTTCATCTGAATTTTTAAAATCATCATTTATTTCTTTTTCAGAATTTTTTTCTTTTCTTTCCCAAAGAGTTTCTCTGTTTTTATCATCATATATAAAATTTATATCTTCTGGAATAGTTAAATTTTCACCGAATTCTTTTACTATTTCACATATTAAATCTTTTGGTAATGAAGTTATAAACCATAGATCAGAAATATATATTTTATCTTTATTTCTTACAGGGGCTTTAAATATAGCACTTTCCATTGCTTTGGCAAATATTTCATTGGATTCTTCTTTTATAAAACCTTTACCAGTATTTTCACCAAATACTTTTGCCATTTTACACCTCCTAACCTTTTTGCCTTAAATTAATATTCATCGAATCTAATTTGTTTAAGAATTTTTCTTCCACAGGGTTTATTTCTTCATCGGTTAAAGTTTTTTCATAAGATCTGTAAACTACTGTTATTGTTATACTTATTTTGTCTTCATCTATACCTTTTCCTTTATATACATCAAAGATATTTATTTTTTCTATTATATTACCGGAATCTTTTATTATTTGTTCTATTTCTTCAAACTCTTTATTTATAGGCACAGTAAAAGAATATTCTCTTTTTATTGCCGGATAATCAAAATTTTTATTTTCTTTATTTATTGGATTTGAAAATTCATATATTTTTTCAAGATTTACTTCACATATATATACTTTATCTTTTATATCATAAATCTTATCAGCGTATTGAGAGTCTAATAATCCTATAAATCCTATATAATCGTCTTTTATATAAATTTCAGCACTTTGAGAATATGAAAATCCTTCTTTTTTCAATCGTTTTATTTTTAAGTTTTTTATATTTGTAAAGTCTATCAAATTATCTAATACACCTTTAAAAGTGTAGTAATTTATCATTCTTTTATCTGTATAATCATTTGGATTTTCTTTTCCTGTTGCTACAAATGCCAAATGTGGAACTTCTTTTGTTTTTCCATCTGATGTAGTATTATAGATATTTGCAATTTCAAATAATTTTACATCTCTATTTTGATTTCTGTAATTGTAAGATAAACAGTCTAATAGTCCATAACTTACAAGTGGTCTCATATATTCATATTCAGCAGAAAGTGGATTCAATATTTTTAAATCTGATTTATCTAACCACATATTGTTTATATTCATAAAAGAAAAAGTTATAGATTCATTATAACCGTTTCCAATCATCAATGAAGCTATTTCAGATTTAAACATGAAAAAATTATTTTTATCTCCATGAAATAAAGTAGTTTCTGGAAGTTTTGACTCTATATTATGATATCCAAATACTCTTCCTATTTCTTCTATCATATCTACTTCTATTTCAAGATCCGGTCTTTTAGTTGATGGAAATATTTTCCAGCCATCTGTATTTTTTTCTTTTTTGAAATCAAATTTTTCTATTATTTTTTGAACTTTTTCTTCAGGAACTATTGTCCCAAGTTTTTCATTTAGATATGTATATCTTAAATTTATTTCTTTTGGATTTATTTTGTTTGGATATATGTCTGTAATTGTTCCATCAGATACACCATTAGCTATTTCTTCTATTAGTTTTACAAGTCTTCCCATAACAAATTCGCCATCATTTGGATCTATACCTCTTTCAAATCTATAAGAAGCGTCAGTAGATAATTTATGATACTTTGAAACTTTTCTTGTGTTTACGGGATCAAAATATGCTACTTCTAAAAGAATATTTGTCGTGTTTTCATTTATTCCTGAAAGTTCACCACCCATAACTCCACCAATTGCAAGTATCTTTTCTTTATCTGTTATAAGCGTTTCTTCTCCCATTAATTCATATTCTTTTTCATCGAGTAATAGTATTTTTTCTCCCTTTACAGCTTTTCTAACTATAATTTTATCTTTTATCAAATTTAAATCAAATGCATGAACTGGATGTCCAGTTTCTAACATTATATAATTAGTTATATCCACTATATTATTTATGCTCCTTATACCTGCAGTTGCAAGTCTTCTTACCAACCATAAAGGAGAAGCATTTACTTTTATATTTTTTATAATCGCAGCTGAATATCTTTTACAATTATTATCAGTTATTTCGATATCGAATGAATTATTTTTATTTAATTTTTTAAAACTCGGTAATTTAAAGTTTTTAGCCGTATCTATTATTTCAAGTTCTTTTGCAATTCCAGTATAAGAAAGTAAATCAGGTCTATTCGGAAAAACTTCAATTTCTATTATTTCATCATTCATTTTAAAATATTCTACAAAATCCACTCCAAGTGGAACTTCTTCTTTTATTTTATAAACTTCATCTGATTTTTCTTCAAGATCTACTTCTTCAAGGGAACAAAACATTCCTTGAGATAATTCGCCTCTCATTTTTCTCGATTTTATTTTAAAGCCATCTTTTAGAATTGCTCCATCTAAAGCTACCGGTACTAAATGATTTTTTTTAACACTTTTATCAGCCGTAACGATTTGAATATTTTCTTTTCCTATATTTACATCGCAAATTATAAGTCTATCTGCATTTGGATGATCCTTTACACTTTCTACCTTTCCTATAACTATATTTTTAATACCCTGAGCCAATTTCTCTGTTTTTTCAACATTTGTTGAATGTAATTTGATTCTATCTACTATCTCTTCAGTATTTAAATTTATATCAACATAATCTTTTAACCATTCTAAGGATATATTCATTTTTTTAGGCACCTCACTCTACAAATCTTATATCGTTTTTGAAAAATTCTCTCATATTTGAAACTCCATATTTTAACATGGCTATCCTTTCTACACCGACACCAAAAGCTAATCCTTGCCATTCATCTGGGTCGAATCCAACATTTTTCAAAACATTTGGATGAACAAGTCCGGCTCCAAGAACTTCTATCCAGCCAGTATTTTTACATACACTACAACCTTTTCCTCCACAGTTTATACAGCTAACATCAACTTCAAAACCAGGTTCAACGAAAGGAAAATAACTTGGTCTCAATAATACCTTTAAAGAATCTCCAAACATTTTTTTTGTGTATATTTCGAGAAATTTTCTAAGATTTCCAACAGTTACTTTTTTATCTATAAAAAGTCCTTCTAACTGATGAAACATAGCTGAATGTGTGGCATCTATTTCATCTTTTCTATAAACTCTACCAGACGAAACGACCGCTATTGGTGGATTCATTTTAGTCATAGTTCTTATTTGTACTCCAGATGTATGAGTTCTTAATAATGTTTTTTCGAGATTCAAATAAAAAGTGTCCTGCATGTCTCTTGCAGGATGCCATTCAGGAGTATTCAATGCATCAAAATTAAACCAAGGTTCTTCGATTTCATTTCCTTCAACCACTGTAAATCCAAGATTTGTAAATATTTCAAATGATTCTCTTATTGTTTTATTTATTAAATGTTCCTTACCATAAGAATTTTTGGCACCTCTAACTGTTACATCAACCCAGTCTTTTAATTCTTCTGATTTTTTCTTTTTTTCATTTAATTCTTCCATAAAAGAATTTAAAACATCTTCTATTTCAGATTTTAATTGATTAACTTTTTGACCATATTCTTTCTTTTTTTCTTTATCAATTTTTGAAATATTTTTCATTAATTGAGTTACTTGACCTTTTTTTCCAAGAAACTCTGATTTGAGTACTTTGAAATCTTCAAGGTTTTTTACAGAATCTATTTTATTCTTGAGATTCATCATTATCTGATCTTTGTTCAAATCCATTTGCATTTACCTCCCCAGTACTTTTTATGAAAGTTAATTTTTTTAATTTTATTGAGTTTATTATTATATTTATTATTATTGAAATTATAAGGAAAATCATTAAATAATTTAAACTCATAAACACAGGAATCATACTCAATACAATAGATAATGAATATTTAAAAATTTTGTTTTCAAAACAATTTATTAAAAGTATTGAAGAAAGTGCAAATAGTATTAAATTATTATATTTTTCTATATATATGATATTAAAAAAATTAATAAAATACATTATTGAGAAAAATATTACAATCGATACTATTTTATTAAAATTTTGTTTATGGTATTTAAATTTAATTAAAAAATAATTTTTTGCTGAAAATAATTCTAAAATAGCTCCAAAAAGCATGAAGGATAATAAATATATGAATATATTAAATTTATTTTTATATATTACAAAATCTGGAGTTTCTAAACCTTCATCTATCATAATATAATAAGGAATTAATGTTTTTTCGAGTTTAGAAATTCTCAATTCTAATAAATTTATATCATCTATTATTTTACTTTTATAATCGGCATTTTTTGGAAGGTGTATAAAAAGTGTTTTTTCTTTATATTCTATTAAAGCTTTTGCTTTGTTTGGGAAAGCATCAACTTTTTCTATTTTTTCAAGTTCATAAGGAACATAACCCTTCAATAAAAAGGGTTCGGAATCAAATTTTTTATTATAAACAAACTCATTTAAGATGATAAAGGCAAAAAACAATAATAAAATATAAGCCATAGTTCTAAGATACTTTGGCATTTTTTACCCCCTAAATATAATTTTAAAATAAATCTTCTAAATAATCGTTTTTTTCTCCAACAAATCTATATTTTTTTATATTTATATTTTTTATATTGCAATCAACATCATCTAAAGATACTATATTACCATCTTTATCCATACATACTTTTTCTTCTGTTAATATTAGTTCATTGCCATTTGTATCTATAACTTTTTTACAAACAGCCTCTATTAATTCTGTTGAATCTGTGATAGTTAAAACGGCACATTTTTTAAGATATTCATGTACTTGTTCTGATATTTGAGGAAGTTTTTCTTTCTTTATTTGATTATCTTTAGCACCAATAAATATTAAATGTCGTCTTTCTGGTTTGTTTTTTAATATTTGTAAAATATCATCATTCCATACTTCTGGTATCACAATATGCGTAAAAGTTCTTCCAACCCATGGAGTTGTGTTTGCTACAATCTCGTTTATTGTAACTTTTTCAGCATTTTTTGAAGGATCTGTGATGATTTTAAAAAAATATTTTATATATTTTGATGGTGAATTTGTATATATTCCTATACTTTCACCGGCTTCTAAAGAGATTTCAGGAAAATTTATCTTTGGTGAACTGATTTTTATGACAGACATTTTTGATTCAAACTCTTTTATCACTTTATTTCACCTCTACGCCATCAGCAAACTCCCAAAAAAGGGGTATCATGTAAATTTAAGTTTTTTCAATTATCTTATACTATATTTAGTACAAGATAATTGATAAGTTTTCTTGATTTTTGATTCTAATACAAAATAATTAAATTAATAGAGCTTTTTTTGTTTAATCGTCCGCATTTAATATTATAACAGATTATTTATATTTTTTTAAAAACAAAGAGTTAAAAATTTTCATTTGTTTATTTTGATTATTTATATTTTCTGATATAATTATATTATCCAGGCATCATGTATCCCGTTTTAAAGTAGTGATGAAAAATATTTTAATTAGGAGGGATATTCATGAAGATTTTTTTAGACACAGCTAATATTGAGGAAATTAAAAAAGGTATCGATTGGGGTATAGTTGATGGTGTTACTACTAATCCTACATTGGTAGCCAAAGAAAACACAGTTTTTGAGGACAGAATAGTTGAAATATGTAATGCTGTAAAAGGTCCTGTAAGTGCAGAGGTTGTATCCACTGATTATGAGGGTATGATAGAAGAGGCTCATAAATTGATTAAATTGAGTGAGCATGTAGTTGTTAAAATACCTATGACACATGAAGGAATAAAAGCAGTAAAAACTTTATCAAAAGAAGGTATAAAAACAAATGTAACTTTAATTTTTTCTCCTCTTCAAGCATATCTTGCCGCAAAAGCAGGTGCTACATATGTAAGCCCATTCATTGGAAGAATGGATGATATAGGTAATACGGGTATGGACATAGTAGAAGAAATAATCCAAATATTCGATAATTATGGATATGAAACAGAGGTTCTTGTTGCAAGTGTTAGACATTCAGAGCATGTTTTAGAAGCTGCTTTGGCTGGTGCTGATGTTGTTACAATTCCTTTCGATGTATTAGAAAAATTGTTTAAACATCCTATGACAGACTTAGGACTTGAAAGATTCTTAAAAGATTGGGAAAAATATCAAGAATATATGAAAAACAAATAAAAATAGCGGATTTTTCCGCTATTTTTATTTGTTTTTCATATATAATTAAATTAGTTGGAATTATTAAAATATGTCTTTAGGTGGTGAAAAATATTAATCATTTTATAAAACAAATATCAAAAATAGATCTTTTTAATTCTTTAAATGAAGAAGAATTAAAAAAAATATTTTCGGAAGATGAGTTCAATAAAGAAGAATATAAAAAAGATAGTATAATAAGGTTTAGAGGTAGTAAATTAAATGATATGCTAATTTTATTTAGTGGAGAAATAAAGACAGAAATGAATGACTTTAATGGTAAAACTATTCAAATAGAAAGAATCAAGGCTCCTGCTATTTTAGCTTCTGGTTTTTTATTTTCTCCAGAAAGAAAACTTCCTGTTAATATAATTTCTATAAAACCAACTATTATTTTGACTATAAATTCAGATAAATTAATAAAAATTTCCACTGAAAATAAGACTTTTTTAGAGAATCTTTTAAAAAATATTAGCAAAAAAATTGACTTTTTATCCCAAAAATTATGGTTAAGTTCTTTAAAGACTTTAAGAGAAAAAATTATATTTTTTTTAATTCAACAGATGAATGAGCAAAATAATGACAAATTTATACAAATGAATATAACGGTAGAAGAACTTTCAAAACTTTTTGGTGTTGCAAGACCTTCTTTATCGAGAGCTTTTTCTGAACTTGAAAATGAAGGGATAATATGTAAAAATGGAAATAGGGTGAATATTATCGATAAAAAATCTATGAAATTTAATTTTTAAGTATTGGAAGGTGAATTATATGAAATCCTTTAGAAAAGAGCTATGGTTTAATACTTCAAAGAGAAGAGAATTTATAAATATTACTGATGAAGTTGAAAAATGTTTAAAAGAATCTGGAATCAATGAAGGTATCTTACTTTGTAATGCAATGCATATAACAGCCAGTGTATTTATAAATGATGATGAAAGTGGATTGCATAAAGATTTTGAAAGATTCCTTGAAAAACTGGCACCTGAAAAACCATATGATCAATATCAACATAATGGATTTGAAGATAATGCAGATGCACATTTAAAAAGACAGATAATGGGAAGAGAAGTTTTAATAGCAATAACAGATGGAAAACTTGATTTTGGGCCTTGGGAACAAATTTTTTATGGAGAATTTGATGGTATGAGAAAAAAGAGAGTTCTTGTAAAGATTATAGGAGAATAAGTTAAAAAATCATTTCCAAATGTAATAAAATATTCCTTTAATTGTTTATTTTGTATTAAATATGATACTTTTGGTCGGGATTATGATATAATACAAAATGAAAAAACAAAAAAAGGAGTGAATTATATGAAAATAGCTATTTTTTCTACAAAAGAATATGATATAGAATTTTTAAATAAAGCAAATGAAAATTTTGGGAATGTACATGAATTGAAATTTTTTGAGACTAAATTGAATAAAGAAACAGCATTGCTTGCTAATGATTTTGAAGTTGTTTCTGCTTTTGTAAATGATGATTTAAGTAGAGAAACAATAGAAATATTATCTAGGGGAAAAACTAAATTAATAGCTCAGAGGGCAGCTGGATACAATAACATTGATTTAAAAGCTTTGAAGGAATTTGGTATAAAAGCTGTAAGAGTTCCAGCATATTCACCAAATGCAGTTGCCGAATATACTATTGCGATGATGCTTTCATTGAACAGAAAAATTCATAGAGCTTATGACAGAGCGAGAGAAAAGAACTTTTCATTAAAAGGACTTATGGGTTTTGACATGAAAGATAAAACAGTTGGAATAATAGGTACTGGTAAAATAGGCATGAATGTTGCAAGAATTTTAAAAGGATTTGATTGTAATATAATTGCTTATGATAAATATCCTAATCCTGATTGCGAAGAATTTTGTGTTGAATATACAGATCTCGATTCTATTTTTGAAAAATCAGATATTATAACGATACATAGTCCACTTGTCCCAGAAACGTATCATATAATAAATAAAAGAGCCATATCTTTGATGAAAGATGGTGTAATGATAATAAATACAAGTAGAGGAGAGTTGTTTGATACTCAAGCTGTTATAGATGGTATAAAATCCAGAAAAATAGGATCTGTTGGAATGGATGTATATGAAGAAGAAAGTGATATATTTTTTGAAGATCTTTCTGATAAAGTTGTTGAAGATGATCTTTTGAGTATTCTTTTAACATTTCCTAATGTTATAGTCACTGGTCATCAAGCATTCTTTACTGATACTGCAATGAATAATATAGCATATGTAACACTTGAAAATATTTCAGAATATGAAAAAGGATTGGAACTGACTAATGAAATAAAAAGTAAATAAGGGGGATTTTTATGTATGATGAAATAAAAGATATACCTGCAATAATAATGAATGGATTAACTAATCAACAAGTTTTAAAGATAATGAGAGCGATTAAAGATATAGATGGACTTCCTAAAACGATATTTGCCACAGTTACTCCTACAAGTTCTCAGTGGAAATTGGAAGATTTAGTGAAAGAATTGCAACAAGAAGATATAGAAATGAAAAAAGTTTCTAAAAGTTTAAAAGAAACAAAAGTTGATTGAAATGATTAAAAAGCCCTATTTTTAGGGCTTTTTTCAATTTTAAATCTTAAGTAAAGTTTTTTTTAATATTCTAAAGTAAATGGTAATAATTTGTTAAAATGATATATATTTCAATATTGAAAAATATATTTAACAATGATATAATAAATTATGATTTGTTTTGCTAATCATCTGGAGGTGAATAGCTTGAAGTTTTCAGCAAAATTTATTTTGATAGTTATATTGTTTTCTATTGTGCCACTGATTTTATTCTGGGGATTGAGTTATAACACATCTAAAAATTCTATAGAAGAACTAACAAAGAATCAGATGGGGATTTTATCTGATAATTATTCTGAAAAGATAGAAGATTATTATTTGAATTTTGAGAGATCTTTAAACTCAATTGCAAAGATAGAGTTTATAAATTCATACTTAAAAAGTCTTTCGGGATATTTTCAGAGTTTTGACAATCCCACAGAATTGTTTAGAACTGCTTATGTCGATTTAAACGAGTTCGAAGATAGGTCGGAGATGAAAAAAGTAACACAAAATATATCAGATACTATAGAAAAAGATTTTGGTGATGGTATTTATGATCTTGAGGATTATGATCTTTTTCATAATAAGTATCATGATTCTATGAAAGATTTTAAAGATGTAGAAAAACTCGAAGATATATATCTGATAGATAAAGATGGATGGATAGTTTATACAGTTCAAAAAGGTGAAGATTATGCAAGGAATGTGAATGATTTAAATAATCAAATTACAGATATGTTCTTGAAGATGAAAGAACAAACATTGGAAGAAACATATCCCGTAATAAATGATTTTTCTTATTATGATGCAAAAAATAAAGAACTCATTTTTTTTGGAATACCATTAAAAAAATATGCTATCGATGGATATCTTGTAATATCTAAGAGTATAGATACTCTTATATCTATAGTTAATTCAAATGAACAAAGTAATACTGAAGTATATTTGACAGACTATGAGGGTAAAATTTTAAACTTTAATAGTGATAAAAGTATTGATTTAAAAGAAATGCAAAACAAATCAGGAACAGCTATTTATGAATCTTTCTCCGGGGATGAGGTAATAGGTTCGTATAAAAAAATCGATACTCGTTATGGCTATCAAAAGGTCATATTGATAGAAAAACCGACAAAAATTGCTTATAAGAGTGTATATGAACTTAATAAACTGAATATAATAATTATATCAGTTACAGTAATTGCGATATTTGTCTTGGTTACTCTGTTTTCAAAATATCTAATAAAACCTGTAAAAATTATACAAAATAATGTAGAAAAAATTGCAAAAGGTGATATATCGAATAAAATAGATATTTTAAGGAAAGACGAGTTTGGATTGATAGGAAAATTATTTGAGAAGGTTAGAGGAAGTTTTAAAAATATAATACATGAAGTAAAAACTGCCACACATGATATTAATTTAGATGCCGATAAAGTCGAAGAAGGATCTGTAAAAAATATGGAAAATATAATGGATATAAAAAATTCTGTTGAAATGATTCAAAGAAATACAGAAAGTGTTGCTGCATCGGTTGAAGAAACTAATGCTAGTATTGAAGATGTTGCTGTTGGTGCCAAATCAATTTCAAGCTCTGCAAATGATCTTTCAAATAAAACACATGCAATAATGGATAAAGTAGAAGGATCAAAGAAAGAGATAAATTCTATGCTGATGAGTGTTGATGAAATAGATATCCTTATGAGAGAAAATAATCAAAGTATACAAAGTTTGTCCGATAAAACGGTATCTATAAAAGATATAACAGAATCTATACATTCTATTGCTGAACAAACAAATTTACTTGCTTTGAATGCTGCAATAGAAGCAGCACGTGCTGGTGAAGCTGGAAAAGGTTTTGCTGTAGTCGCCGATGAAATAAGAAAACTTGCAGAAGAGAGTAATATTGCGGCTGGTGATATAGAAAGTAATATAGACTTTTTAGTTAATGATTCTTCAAAAGTTGCGAAAGAGAGTGATAAAGTTACAAATAATGTTTCGCAGATTACCAATAGTATAAAAAATATTGCGATGAGTCTTGAAGAAGTCATAACTTCTGTATCTGAAATTTCAAGTATGATAGAAAATACAACTGCAAGTGCACAAGAACAAGGAGCCTCAATAGAGCAGGTTACAGAAGCTATAAGTATGATAAATAGATCTATTCAAGATATGGTAGTAGAAATACATAATGTTTTTGATAAAATAGACCATCAGGTACAATCCATAAGCGATCTAAAAGATTTATCAGTATCCTTAAACAGATCTATAAACTCATTGGATGAATTTGCCAACAAATTTAAAATATAGGAATTTCGTTAACATTGCTCAAAAAATTGGTTACTTTATTACATTTAAAGGTAACTAAAGACTATTGAAGAGTAACATAAAATAGTGTAATATTATATCAGAGATAGATCCCCCTATCCCCCCTGAGATAAACCCAGAACATTATTACCGGATCCAGCGATTAGGATCCGGTTTTTTTTATTATTTTATAGTCTGTATTTATGCAAACTCCGCATGAAGAACATTTATCCCATCTACAATCTGGAGTTAGAATTAATTCTTTTGATTTTTTCCATTCGGATTTTAAAAATTCTTCTGATATGAGAGTATCTATTATATTCCAAGGTAATTCATCATCTGTTTCATATTCTTCTATATATTTTATACAATTTAAACCCAGTCTATTCATAGATCTTGCCCAAGCTCTAAAATTGAACTCTTCTTCATTTTGTTGAAGATAACCATTTTCATTAAAAGTTACATCATATATTAATTTTCCTATATCTCTATCACCTCTTGCAACGATCGCTTCAAGATAACTTTCATAAGGTTCATGTATATTATATCTTATTTTATATTTTCTCAATTTTTTTATTATTTTGATTCTTCTTTTTATACTTTCCATATCTAAAAAAGGTGCATATTGAAAAGGTGTATGAGACTTTGGAACAAATATTGAAACATTTACAGTGATATCTTTGATCTTACTTTTATTTTTAATTTTTCTTGCAATTTGTACTATTTGTTCTATATCATCATCACTTTCTTCTGGTAAACCCATCATAAAATATAGCTTAACATTATTCCAACCATTTTCTTTTGCGATACTCACAACATTTAAAATTTCATCTTCATCTATACCTTTATTTATTAAATCTCTCATTCTCTGAGATCCAGCTTCTGGAGCAAATGTAAGCCCTGATTTTCTTCCAGTTTGTAATTTTGAACTTATATCTATACCGAATTTATCAACCCTTGAAGAAGGTAAAGATATACCTATTTTATTTTCTTCAAGATAAGGTAAAATTGAATCGATTATATCATCTAAATTTGAATAATCGAGAGTGCTTAAAGATAGTAGAGAAACTTCATTATAACCAGTATTTTCTAAAACTTCTATGATTTTATCAGATAAATATTTAGAGTCTCTTTCCCTTGAAGGTCTATAAAACATTCCTGCATGACAAAATCTACAACCTCTATTACAACCTCGCATAATTTCTATTACGGCTCTTTTATGTACTATATCTATATTTGGTACGATTTGATTTATTGGTATTTCATGATCTTTAAAATCTTTTACTTTTTTTGCTTTAACTCTTTTTGGAAAAGAATCTGATATTGGTACTGATATTTTAATATCTTTTTTAGTATTTTTCAAAGTATAAAACTTTGGTACATAAAATCCTTCAATTTTTGAGAAATCTATTAATTTTTCATCTCTTGTTTTATTTGATTTTAAAATTTTATTTATATCATCTATAACGGTTTCTCCATCACCAATAAAAAAAACATCTATAAAATCTGCAATAGGTTCTGGATTTGTTGTACAAGGTCCACCAGCCATTATTATTGGGTCTTCATTTGTTCTTTCATGTGAATATATTGGAATATTTGCGAGATCTAATAATTTCAGTACATTTGTAAAACTCAATTCATACTGTAAAGTTATTGCAAGCATATCAAAATTATTTATAGGTTCCAGTTTTTCTAGTGAAAATAAAGGTATTTTATATTCTTCCATCTTTTCAATCATGTCTTTCCAAGGTAAAAAAACTCTTTGAGCATAAATATCTTTATCTTCATTAAATAATTGATATAATATATGAAATCCAGTATGAGACATCCCTATATCATATATATCAGGAAAACATAATCCTATTTTTACTTTTGAATTTTCTTTATTTATTTGATTATATTCTCCACCTAAATATCTTGAAGGTTTTTGAACTTGATGAATTATTCCTGTATTAAAAAGAAATTCGCTTATTTTCAATTTTATTCCTCCTGAAATATAAAATAAAAGGGGCTATTAGCCCCATATATTATACATTAAAATCACATATTTTCCACAATTTTTTTGGTATCTCTTGCAATCATCAATTCTTCATCTGTAGGTATTATCAATACTTTAACTTTTGAAGAATCAGTTGAAATGATTCCTTCTTTACCATTTAAAGTCTTATTTTTTTCTTTATCTAATTCAACACCAAATATTTCAAGGTATTCACATACTTTTTCTCTGAATTCAATTGTATTTTCGCCAACACCAGCAGTAAATATCAATACATCAAGACCCTTCATTGCAGTTGCATAACTACCTATATACTTTGCAAGTCTATAAACATAAACATCTAAAGCGAGTGCCGCTTTTTCATTTCCATCATCTTTAGCAGCTCTTATATCTCTCATATCAGAACTCAAATAATCACTTATTCCATAAACGCCACTTTTTTTATTAAGTATATCATCTACTTCATCCATAGAATATCCATTTCTCATTAGATAAATAGGAATTGCTGGATCTATATCTCCAGATCTTGTTCCCATTATAAGTCCTTCAAGAGGGGTAAAACCCATAGAAGTATCCACAACTTTTGCATTTTGTATGGCTGCAACTGAACCTCCATTACCTATATGAGCACTTATGATTTTTATATCTCTTTTTCTCAAACAAAGTAATTCGGCAGCTCTTTTTGCTACGTATCTGTGAGAAGTTCCATGAAAACCATATCTTCTGATTTTATATTTTTTATAAAGCTCATATGGTAATGCATACATAAAAGCTTTAGGCGGCATTGTTTGATGAAAAGCTGTATCAAAAACTCCAATTTGAGGAACTTCTGGTAAAAGTTTTTGAGCAGCTTTAATCCCTGTGATATTTGCTGGATTATGTAATGGAGCAAGATTGATATTATCCTCCAAAGCTTTCATAACCTCATCAGTTATCAATACAGACTTCGAAAAATCTTCTCCGCCATGCACAACTCTATGACCAATGGCGTCTATTTCCGACATGCTTTTTAAACAACCCTTTTTTTCATCTGTTACTAATTCTATAACTCTTTTTAAAGCTTGTTCATGATTCTCGAAATAATGTTCTTCTTCGAACTTTAAATTTCCACATTTTTGTTTGATTTTTGAATCTGGAAGACCTATTTTTTCTACCAAACCTTTGCATAATAACTCTTCATCATTCATATTTAAAACTTGATACTTTAGCGAAGAACTTCCGGTATTTATTACTAAGATTTTCATATGATCCCTCCTACCTAAATATAAATTTCGATATCCCTCATATGAGGGATATCGAAATATTGAATATATTTATATCTATTATATTTTTCCAGCAGATCCTAAAATATCTATTCTATCCATTACAACTTGTTTGGTATAGTCCATAGCAACTTTATAATATTTTCTTGGGTCAAATTGTTTGGAATCATTATCTAAGTATTCTCTCAATCCAGCTATATAAGCTATTCTTAGGTCCGTATCGGTGTTAACTTTGTTTATACCAAATTTAACAGTTTCTTTTAATACATCTGAAGGAACACCTTTTGAACCACCAAAATCGGCACCGTGTTCTTCAGCTATTTTAACATATTCTTGAACAACACTTGATGCACCATGAAGTACCAATGGTTTACCAGTTATTTCCTTAACTTTCTTCAATCTATCATAATCTAGTTTTGCTTCGCCTTTAAATTTAAATGCACCATGAGAAGTACCTATTGCAGGAGCAAAAAAGTCTATTTCAGATTCAGCACAGAATTTTTCAGCCTGATCTACATTTACGAGTACATTTTCAGCAGCTTCTACATTATCTTCTATACCAGCCAATTGTCCTAATTCTGCTTCTACAGAAACTCCAGCAGCATGAGCAATTCTTGCAACATCTTTTGTTATTCTCAAATTATCTTCGAAATCATAATGTGAAGCATCTATCATGACTGAAGAATATCCAGCTTTTATACAAGCCATTATTATATTAAAGTCTTTACCATGATCTAAATGTAAAGCAACTGGAATATCTAAATCATTTGCAAATTCTTTTACCATATTTACAAATATTCTTGCACCTTTAAAATAATCTCCCATACCTGCATATTTTATTGCACCTTCACTTGTTTCTATTATAGCAGGTGATTTTTTTTCTGCAGCACCTGCAAGTATTGCCTGTAAAAATTCTAAATTGTTGATATTAAATGCAGCTACTCCATAATATTCTTTACTAGCTTTATCGAGTATTTCTCTTGTATTAACATAAGACATTTTAATACCCTCCTTTATTGTTTGAAATAGTATCTTTCTAAATTCTAAAAACGTTTATTTAAAGTAATTTTAAACGATGTTAAAAGGGATATTTACCTCCATAGGTTATAATTAAATTGTTAA